>JBEEGB010000029.1:0-4111 GCA_041166585.1 Acidimicrobiaceae bacterium | reverse complement strand
GCGCTGTAGCGCTGCTGCGGCGGGCTCTCGGCGACGGGATCGGACATGGGCGAGAGCGTAGCGACGAGCCTGACGAGCGCTTTCACTCGTTCCAGGTCAATCGGCTCGCAACAACGCGGTGACCGCGGCCGCCATGGCCTTGCGCGCCGCGGCCTCGGTGAGCCCGGTCGAACGCCAGTGGTCCCACGCGCCCCATCCCGTGACGGCATCCAGGGCGGCGAGGGTTGTGCGTCGGGTCGCGGCGTCCAGCGCGGCGAGCTCGTCGGCGAAGGTGCGGGCCAGCTCCTCGCTGGCGAGCGCGAGCACCTTGTCGCGGCTCTCCCGGAGCCGGGGTGACGTCGGCTCGTGACGGAGGGCCACGCGCCGCACCGGTGTGATCCACTCGAGGACCCGGCTGCGCTGGGCCACGAACGCCCGTATCCGCGCAGGAAGGGGACCGTCGGTCGGAACCACTCGGAGCCTGCCCGTGACGAGCTCAGCCTGCCGGGCCGTGGCCACCTCGAGCAGGCGTTCGCCGTCCTCGAAGTGGTGGTAGATGAGCCGGTCCGACACGCCGGCCTGCTCCGCGATGCGCGCGACCGTGGGGCTCGGGTCGCCTTGCCTGACCAGCTCCAGCAAGGCGTCGACGATCAGGCGCTGCGTGCGAAGGCTGCGGGCGGTCCTTCCGTCGATGGCCTGTTCCACCGGTCCATGGTGGCACGAGACGCTTGACTCATTTCGCATCGTCTGCAATAACAGTTGTTGCAGATCGTCTGAAATCTTCTCGTCACACTTGGAGACGCGGCTGATGGCCATCACCCCGAACCGAGAGCAGCTCATCGCCTGCCTGCCGGTCGGCGACGGGGAGGGGTGAGCGCGGTGGGTCGCAACATCCTCTTCATCACCACCGACCAGCAGCGCTACGACGGGCTCGGCTGCAACGGGGGCACCGTGGCGCGGACGCCGGTCGTCGATCGGCTTGCCTCGGAGGGCATTCGCTACGAGCGGGCGTACAACCAGAACACCGTGTGCATGCCCGCCCGTTCGACGATGCTCACCGGTCAGTACGTCCGCACCCACGGTGTCGTCGCCAACGGCGTTCCACTGCCTGAGGACGCGCCCTCGGTCGCCGCGTACCTCGCCGAGAAGGCCGGCTACCGCACCGCACTGCTCGGCAAGGCGCACTTCGAGCCGGGCTTCGATCCGCACCGACTGTTCGCGGAGACCCGTCGAGCGCACGCCGGCGACATCGGACCGTGGCGCGGTTTCGAGCGGTCCATCCAAGCGATGCACGCCGCCGCCTTCAACGACTATCCCATCGCCCACTACGGGCGATGGATCAAGGAGCACCACCCGGAAGAGCTCCACAGCTATGCCTCGCTCCTCGGTGCGGAGCCCGGAGGCGACACCGGCGCGCCGGAGACGAAGAACAACCCCATCCCGCGTGGGCTGTACCACACCGACTGGGTCGCCGATCGGACGATCGAGTGGCTCGACACGGTGGGGGATGACGAGCGCTGGTTCTGCTGGATGAGCTTCCCCGATCCGCATCACCCCTGGGATCCGCCCGCCGGCGAGCTGCACCGGGTGCCATGGCAGGACCTCGACCTCCCTGCGGGCCACCCCGGCTCTGACGACGCCATCCGCAAGGTCCTGGCCGGCAAGCCCGCCCACTGGCTCGGTTACTGGGAGGGCACGTGGTCGAACATGGAGGGAGGACCCGACGGGTTCGTGCCGGGCCGGCTCACGCACGACCAGATCCGGGAGATCAACGCGAAGGTCCACGTGATGAACGAGCTCATCGACGAGGCGTGCGGACGCGTGCTCGATCGCTTGGCGGAGCGTGGCGTGCTCGCCGACACCGACGTCATCTTCACGACCGACCACGGCGAGATGCAGGGCGACTACGGGCTGATCTACAAGGGTCCGTTCCACACCGACTCGCTCATGCGTCTGCCGATGATCTGGCGACCGGCGCCGTCGGCCGGCGTCGACACGGGAGACGGCGTCGTCCGCGATCCGGTGGGCCAGGTGGACCTCGCGCCCACGTTCTGCGCCATCGCCGGCATCGAGCCCGCCGACTGGATGCAGGGTGACGCGCTTCCGGTCGGCGACGGCGAGCCGGGCCGGGAGCGGGCGCTGTGCGAGTGGGACAGCCAGTTCCCCGGCTACGGCATGCACATGCGCACGCTGTACCGCGACGGTTGGCTGTGCACGGTGTACGAGCCGAGCACCGCCGGCCAGCCGAACGGGCTCGAGAAGATGCTCGGCGACAGGATCCTCGAGCCTGGTCCGATCGTGTACGAGGGCACCGAGGGTGAGCTGTACAACGTGCACGACGACCCGCACCAGTGGCACAACCGCTGGGACGATCCGGCGTGCGCCGCGCTGCGGTCCGATCTCATCGCCGACCTCTACGACAGCCTCCCCGAGGAGGTCCGCCACCTCGAGGTCGTCGCCCCCGCCTGACCGCGAAACCAGGGGTGGGGGGTCAGCGGAGGAGGGCGCGGACGGTGTCGATGGTGTCGGCGTCGGCGGCGTCCTTGTCGGGGCGGTAGCCGCGGACCCTCGCGAAGCGCAGGGCGACGCCGCCCGGGTAGCGGGTGGAGCGCTGCACGCCGTCGAGCGCGATCTCCACGACCAGCTCGGGTCGCACCCACACGGTGCCGCGGGTGCGCTCGACCTCGCGGGACAGCAGGTGCTCGGTCTGCCACGTGAGCACCGCGTCCGTGAGCCCCTTGAACGTCTTGCCCACCATCACGTAGCCATCGCCCTCGGTGTCCCGCGCGCCGAGGTGCAGGTTCGACAGCCAGCCCTGCCGTCGACCATGGCCCCACTCTGCAGCGAGCACGACGAGGTCGAGCGTCTCGACCGGCTTCACCTTCCGCCACGAGCCGCCTCGACGGCCGGCCTCGTAGGTGGAGCTGATCGCCTTGACCATCACCCCCTCATGACCGGCGGCCAGCGCGCCCGCGAGGAAGTCGGCGGCCTCGACGGGGTCGTCGGTGACGATCCCGGGCACGCGATGCGGACCGACCACCGACTCGAGCGCGGCGAGCCGGGCCTCGAGCGGTTCGTCGAGCAGGTCGGTGCCATCGAGGTGGAGGATGTCGAAGAACCGCGCCGCGAGTCCGGCGCCGGCGACGCCGTCCTGGCGCCCGAAGCGGCTCATCGTGTCCTGGAACACCTCGGGCCGCTCGTCCTCGACGAGACCGATCGCCTCCCCGTCGAGCACGAGCTGCGTGGCGGGCAGGGCGCGGACGAGCTCGACGATGCCGGGCAGGCGGGCAGTGACGTCGTTGAGGTTGCGGGTGAAGACCGCGACCGCGTCGCCGTCCCGGTGGACCTGGACGCGCGCACCGTCGAGCTTCCACTCGACCGACGACCGGCCGCAGCTCGTGACCGCGTCCTCGACGCTGGCGGACGTCGCCGCCAGCATGGGTAGCACGGGACGAAGCAACGTGAGCCCCACCCCGGCGAGGCCGTCGGCGCCTTCGGTGCGGGCGACGCGCGCGACCTCAGCGAGGTCACCGGAGAGCATCATCGCCCGCCGCACCGCAGCGAGCGGCACCCCGGTTGCTTTGGCGACGGCATCCGCGACGACCGCGACGAGCGCGCCCTGGCGCAGCCCATCGGTGAGCAGCCGGCGCATGAACTCGGCTTCTGCCTCCGTGGCCTTCGAGAACAACGAGGTCAGCGCGGCATCGCGTGCACCGGCTGAGCCTGGGCCGCTCAGCGCTTCGAGACGATCGAGCGCGTCGTCGAGGTCGCCGACGGTGAGAGACGGTTCCGTTGCGGGCGGGACGTCGATGCGGCCCACCATCGCCCAGCCCACGCCGATGCGCCCCTGGCGCGCCACCCCGCCGAGCAACCCGACGACGGCAGGAAGCTCTTCGTCGGCCGCGCGCTGCACGACGTCGGCCAGCACGGCCACCTTGGCCGACCGGCTCGCGGTTGCAGTGACCGCAGCCGAGGCGGCAACGACGTCGGCGAGCAGCACGAGATGCGACGCTACCTACATGACGAGGGACTGGGAGACGTGGGCCCGCAAGGCCGAAGCCGCCATCGACATGGTGGCGAAGGGTGACTGGAAGGGCCTGTTCGCGCCCGGTGCCAGCTTCGCCGACCCCGC
>JBEEGB010000028.1:0-3723 GCA_041166585.1 Acidimicrobiaceae bacterium | reverse complement strand
TCGTCATCACGGAAGCGGGTGAACGCCGCGTTCAGATCGCGGCGCAGCTCCCCGTTGATCGCGTTGAGCGCGTGAGGTCGGTTGTAGGTGATCGTGGCGACGTGGCCGTCGAGCTCATACAAGACGGTGCCAGTCATGTCGCAAAGGTATCCCCCGCTACCGTGGGTGGATGGCCCAACCTCCCGCGAAGCAGATCGATGAAGACACCATCTACCAGGTCACCATCGAGACCGACCGGGGTCCGATCGTGATGGAGCTCGATCCCAAGCTCGCCCCGAACACGGTGAACCACTTCGTGGCCCTGGCCCGTGACGGGTTCTACGACGGGCTCGCGTTCCACCGGGTGGTGCCGGACTTCGTGATCCAAGGCGGCGACCCAGAGGGCAGCGGCCGCGGCGGACCCGGCTACAAGTGGGACGACGAGCCGGTGAGGGGCGAGTACACGCTCGGGGCGTTGGCGATGGCCAACGCCGGGCCGAACACCAACGGCTCACAGTTCTTCATCTGCATCGACGACTGCACCAGCAAGCTGACGAAGGCCTACAACCTCTTCGGCTACGTGATCGACGGCATGGACGTCGCGACGTCCATCAAGGCGGGCGACAAGATGAACAGCGTCTCGATCACCGAGCGCGCCTCCGACTGACGCTGGTGAGCCACCCGCACCACGACCACGAGCACCCGGACCTGCCGCCGCCGACGCTCGAGGAGGTGGCTGCCGGTGTCTTCGCCTACGTCCAGCTCGACGGCAGCTGGGGGCTGAACAACAGCGCGTTCCTCGTCGGCACCGACGGCGTGACCCTCGTCGACACGTGCTTCACGGAGCGCCGGAGCCGGGCCCTGATCGACGCGATCGGGTCGGTGGCGACGGTGCCGGTGCGGACGCTGGTGAACACCCATCACCACGGCGACCACACCCACGGGAACTACCTGCTCCCCGCGGCCACGATCATCGGCCACGAACGTTGCCGCGAGGAGGTGCTCGCATCAGGCCACATCGCCGCTGCCCTCTTCCAAGGCGTCGACTGGGGCGACCTCGAGGTGGCGGCGCCGTTCGTGACGTTCGACGATCACCTGAGCGTGTGGGTGGACGAGCGCCGCCTCGAGCTGCAGTTCGTCGGCCCGGCCCACACGACGAACGACATCGTCGGATGGCTGGCCGCCGAGCGGATCCTCCTCGCCGGCGACCTCGTGTTCAACGGCGGCACCCCGTTCGTGGTGATGGGATCGGTGTCGGGCGCGATCGCGTCGGTCCAGCGACTCAAGGCACTCGGAGCCACGACCATCATCCCCGGCCACGGCGCCGTGTGCGGACCGTCCGCGCTCGACGATCAGGAGGACTACCTGCGCTTCGTGCAGCAGGTGGCACGACGCGGGTTCGAGGACGGGACCCCACCGCTCGACCTTGCCATCGGCACCGACCTCGGGCGCTTCGCGGAGTGGCACGACCCCGAGCGGCTCGTCGGGAACCTGTACCGCGCCTACTCCGAGCTGCGAAGCGAGCCGCTGGGCACGCCGATCGACCCGCAGGCGTACGCCGACATGGTCACCTACAACGGCGGCCGCCCGCTCCGCTGTCTCGCCTGAAGGCGGGAGCGGAGCTCGACGTAGACCTCGGGGCCCACGATCGCCTCGAGCTCCTCGGCCAGCGAGTCGATCACCGGACGGTCACCGACGTAGGCCCGCTCGCCTTCCGTGCAGCACCACGCCATCGTCTCGCCGTCGTCGCCCCAGTCGGCTCTCGTCCACGGGCGCACGGTGGCCAGCTCGGTGCCGTCGGCGCGCGGCTCCCAGTCGACCTTGATCGGCAGCTGCCAGCAGACCGAAGGCTTCCACTCGGTCGGTGACTCGTCGGAGTCGATGGCCGCGAGGTGCAGGGCGCACCCGGCGCCGCCCGCGAACCCCGGGCGGTTGAGGAAGATGCAGGCGCCATCGATCACCCGGGTGTTGGTGTGCGTGTCGTCGTTGAACACACCGCCGGCCCGAGCCGCGGCGTGATGCTCGAAGCGGTCGGGCGGCAGCGTGGCCGCGAGGGCATCGATCATGCGCGCCTCGTCCTCGTCACCGAGCTCTGCCCCCACCGAGCAGCAGCCCTCCCCCAGCTCCTCGGCCGGCTCTGAGTGGATGCCGAGGCACCCCTTGCCCCAGATGCAGGTCCAGCTCGACAGCAGGAACGCACGATCGAAGCGCCAGACCGTGTCGCCGGAGTCGATCTCCTCGACGGCGATCGCCTCGTGTGGAATCTCTTCCGGCGCATCCACAGCACCAGAGCGTAACTTCGCTGGATCACCACCTCGACCGCGCCCCTGTGCTGCTCCGTGCGCCTGGCCCAGCCGATCGACCTGCGTCGCACGATGGCTCCGATCGGGCATGGGCGCAGCGACCCGACGTTCCGGCTCGCCGCCGACGGCGTGTGGCGGGCGACGCGCACCCCGGATGGGCCCGGCACCATCCGGCTCTGGATGGCAGCAGGCGACGGGCGCACCGTCGAAGCGTCCGCGTGGGGCGACGGCGCCTCGTGGCTGCTCAGCCGCGCCGCCGGGATGATCGGCGAGCTCGACTCGCTGACCGGCTTCGTCCCGACGCGGCATCCGGTGGTGGCCCGCCTGGCGAGGTCGCTCGGTCGGCTCCGGCTGCCCCGCACGGAGCGAGTGCTCGATGCGCTCGTCCCGGCGATCCTCGAGCAGAAGGTGATCGGGCTCGAGGCGCGGCGCTCGTTCGCCGGCCTGCTGCGCCTCGCAGGCGAACCCGCTCCCGGACCGGCCGGGCTCCTGCTGCCGCCCACCCCGCGCGCGCTCGGCCGGATCCCGTCGTGGGACTTCCACCGCATCGGCGTCGAGCGCAAGCGGGCGGACACGATCCGCCGCGCCGCGAGCATCGCCGCCCAGCTCGAGGACGGGGCGAACCTCGGCACCGGCGTCCTCGAGCAACGACTGCTGACGATCCCTGGGGTGGGGCCGTGGACGGCTGCTGAGGTCTGCCGCTTGGCGCTGGGTGATGCCGATGCCGTGAGCGTCGGCGACTACCACCTACCGAACGCGGTGGCCTGGGCGCTGGCCCGCGAACCGCGGGCGGACGACGAGCGGATGCTCGAGCTGCTCGCCCCCTTCGCGCCGCACCGAGGTCGCGTCGTCCGGCTCATCGAGGTCGGCGCGGGAGGCGCCCCGCGACGCGGCCCGAGGCTGCGAACGCGCCCGATCGCCTGGCACTAGAGACGGCGTGTGCTACTCGTCCTTGATCGCCACCGCGTTGGGCGTGACGTTCATCTTGGGCTCGTATTCGGCGGCCTCGACCGCGTGGGCGGCGCCGCCGACCGTGGCGCGGAGCTCGGCGCGGCACGAGGTGCACGGCCCGTAGAGCACCTCCGACACCGCAGTCGCGCACCGAGGGCAGGTGAACACGAGGGGCTCGAGCGCTTCGAGGTCGATTCGTCCGGTTGTCACCGCTCCAGGCTCGCGCATCCACGCCATCCACAGGACGATCCCCAAGAGATCCACAGGGTTGATCCCCTTTCGACCCACAGGCCTCGTGTCGCACACTTGGCCGATGTTCGAGGTCACGATGCGGGACAGCACGCGAGAGCTGATCGACGGTGCGGACGCGTACCTGCAGGAGGGGCTGCTGACGACGTTCTTCCGTCAGACGGAGGGCCGCGCCGTCGTCGACTGCTGGAGCACCAGGGTGGCGAGCTTCCGCACCGCTGAGGTCCTCATCATCCGTCGC
>JBEEGB010000027.1:0-4759 GCA_041166585.1 Acidimicrobiaceae bacterium | reverse complement strand
CGCTCGTCGGGCGGACCAACCCGGGGCCGTTCGCAGCTCGCACGGTCGAGCTGGGGGACTACGTCGGCGTGCGCGACGACGACGGCGGTCTGGTGGCGATGGCTGGTACGCGGATGCGGGTCGACGGGTTCACCGAGATCAGCGCCGTCTGCACCGATGTATCGTACCGCGGCTCGGGTCTGGGCACCCGGCTCGTCCTCGCCCTCGTCGGCCGGATCCAAGCACGAGGCGAGGTCGCGTGCCTGCACGTGATGCGCGAGAACCTCGAGGCGATACGGCTCTACGAAGCGATCGGGTTCACGACCCGCCGCGAGGGTGACGTCGTCGGCCTCCGCTCGCCCGCATGAGCGGCGCAGACAGGTGTGCGTGCGCTAGGCGGCGTTGCGCTGGGATGGGAAGAGCAACGTGTGGGCGCGCTTGGGAACGAACGGTGCCCACGCACCCACCGGCTGGGCGAGCCGGTCGGCGATCACCAGGAGCGCTGCCGCGTTGTGGCCGAGACCGCAGTGGCTGCCCCGGACCTCGATGTTCTCGCACTGCGGCCCGGGGTCGTCGAGGCAGTCGCGCCACGACACGATGCCGTCCGTTCGGCTGTACACGTTCGTGACGGGGACGTCGATGCTGCCGCGGCGCCCGGCCAGGTGGAACGGGCTCCCCAGCGTGATCACCTGGCGGACCGCGGTCGGGTCGCGACGTGCGATCTCGCGCGCGTAGATCCCGCCCATGCTCCAGCCGACGATCGAGATCGGGGCGCCGTGCAGCTCGCTCAGGCCGGTGAACCTCGTCTCCAGCCCGCTCACGATGCGCTGCGTTGGACCCTGGTTGCGTCCGAGCCGCCAGCCGTGGACGTGGTAGCCGAGGCCGCGGAGGAACCGGCGCAGCGGCACCGTCGAGGAGTCCGATGCCCCGAAGCCGGGGAGCACCACCACCGCGTGCCCGTCACCCCGTGGCGCTCTGGCCAGCAGCGGGGCCACGGCGAAAGAGGTCCCCAGCTCGCTCACGGCGCGAGGGAGCTCCGTGATGAGCAAGGCGGGATGAGGTCGGTTGTTGCTCATGGGCTACTTCTCCGATCCATCGAGGGCGGCCCGAAGCGCCTGCGCCGCTCCCATCAGCCCCGCGCTCTCGTAGGGCACGACGATCTTGGCGTTGTCGCTCTCGGCGAACTTGCCGAGCGTCTCGAGCTGGAGGATCGCGACGAGCGTCTGGTTCGGGTTGGCCTGGGTGATCGCGCTGTACACGGTTGCGATCGCCTGGGCGCGACCTTCGGCTTCGAGGATGGCGGCCTGACGGTTGCCCTCGGCCCGAAGGATCGCCGACTTCTTCTCGCCTTCGGCGGCACGGACGTTTGCCTGCGCGGCGCCCTCCGCGACGTTGATCGCCGACTGCTGCTGGCCCTCGGATTGCAGGATGCTGGCCCGCTTCTCCTGATCGGCCGTCTTCTGCAACGCCAGGGCCTGGAGGATCTGCGGCGGCGGCGCGATCTCGACGATCTCGATGCGGCTGATGCGAATGCCCCACTTGTCGGTGACGACCTCCATCTGCATCTGCACGTCGGTGTTGATCCGCTCCCGCTCGGACAGCGCCTCGTCGAGCGTCATCGTGCCGATCACGGAACGAAGGGCGGTGCGAGCCAGCGCGTCGATGGCGATGTCGAAGTTCTTCACGCTGAACAGCGCCTGCTTGGCGTCGACCACCTGCGTGAAGATCGTGGCGTTCACCGTGACGACGACGTTGTCCCGCGTGATCACCTCTTGGCGGTCGCCCGGCACCGGGATCTCGCGCATGTCGACCCGCTGGAGCGATTCGACGAACGGGTAGATGATCACCAGCCCCGGCTCGTGCGTCCGCTGGTACTCGCCCAGCCGCTTCACGACGCCAACCGTGCCCTGCTGGACGATGTTGAACATCCCTCGCAGCGCCGTGAGCAGCAGGATCAGCACGAGGGCGCCGACGACCGCCGCGACGATCTGGCCTGAGCTCATGTCGTTCTCCCGTCCGCGCCGTCCGGCGCAACATCGTTCGTCGTCGGCTCGATCGCCGGTGGTGGCCCGGCGACGCCATCGAGGGGCCACACCAGCAGCGTCGTCCCCTGCACCGCCATCACCAGCACGGGTGTGCCCGCGGCGATGGTCCCTCCGCCGCTCACCGCGAGCCAGCGCTCGCCGGCCAATCGCACGTGGCCGACGTGGTGGGCTTGCCCGACCTCATCGAGCGTGAGCGCCTCCTGCCCGACCAGCCCGCCGTGGACGCCGCGGGCGACGTGCAGGTTGTCGCGACGGTGGTGGAACGCTTTCGAGAGGTACGGCCGCATCGCGGCGACCCCGACGACGGTGACGCCGACGGCGGCAGCGGTCTGGACGGGGATGGCGTCCGGTGCGACGACGGCGACGCCGGCCGCCGCGAACGCTCCGGCGGAGCCGAACAGCGCGTAGAAGGCCATGTGGTGAAGCTCGAACAGGAGCAGTGCCACACCGATCACCAACCACGCGACGACCACTGCTCTGTACCTCCGCTGGCGAGCGTACCGGCCGGGAGGTTCAACCGGTCTGCGCGGCGAGCCAGGCTTCGCGGTGGCGGGTGCTCCGGTGGACGGGGTCGGTGTCGTAGCGGGGGATGACGTGGCGGCCGAACGTCTCGACCGCCTCGACGGCCAGCTCGATCGGCACCAGCGAGGAGAGCATCCCGAACACGACCTGGTCGGCGCCGATGCGCTCGTAGACCTGCATCGCCTCGCCGACCTCGTCCGGATCGCCGACGCACGTGAGGCGGCTGGCGATGCGCTCCTCGAGCTCGTCCGCGGTCGGCTCGGGGATGATGAACGGCCACGCCGGCAGCTCGGGCGGACGGGGGAAGGTGTCGAGGTACCGGAAGACGAGCGTCTGGTGGTAGGCGGTGCCCATGCGCAGGAACTCCTCCCGCGCCCGGTGCCCGTCCTCCAGGCACAGCATCTGGGTGGTGACCATCACGTTGTCGTTGACGTACTCGCCCACCGGCTCCGCGTTCACCACCTCCTTCTTGTACTTCTCGATCAGCGGCGCCAGCGCGTCCGGTCCGACGGCGCTGAAGCACAGCACGCCGACGCCGAGCTTGGCCGCCTTCTCGAACGTGCTCGGGCTGCCCGCCGCCATCCAGAGCGGCGGGTGCGGCTTGGCGAACGGCTTGGGCAGCACGTTGCGGGCGGGCATCGAGAAGAACCGGCCGTCGTGGGAGTAGTCCTCGTCACGCCACATCTTCTTGAGCTCGGGCAGCACCTCGTCGACCATCTCGCGCGTGAGCTCGGGGTCGGAGATCCCGAAGCCGAGCTGCTCGGTAGTCGATGACCCTCGCCCGACGCCGAGCTCGAAGCGCCCGCTCGAGAGCAGGTCGATCATGGCGACGCGCTCCGCGATGCGAGCCGGGTGGTTCACCGGGGGCGTGAGGTTGAAGATGCCGGAGCCGAGGTGGATGCGCTCGGTCTTCGCGGCGGCGTACGCGAGGAACGACTCGTTGGCCGAGAGGTGGGAGTACTCGGTGAGGAAGTGGTGCTCGGTCGCCCACGTGTACTTGAACCCGGCCTTGTCGGCCGCGACCACGAGCGCCACCTCGTCGTGGAGGCGGTCGTGCTCCGCCCGCGGGTTGACCGCGGCCACCTCGTCGGGGACGTACAGGCCGTTGAAGATCCCGAACTCCACCGCTACCAGGCCTTCAACGGTTCGCCCGCGAACAGCGGGCTGGTGGCGTCGGCCGGGATGGTGGTGAGCGGGTCCGCCACCTCATCGACGAGGGGCCCGACTTTCGCCGCCACGAGGGCGAGGGCGTCGAGGTCGAAGCCGTACACCTCCGCGGCGTTGCCGGCCAGCATGGCCTGCACCTCGAGGGGATCGACATCGGCGAACGTCATGCGCAGGGCCTCGGTGGTGTAGGGGTGGGTGCCTTCGGTGTGCGGGTAGTCGCTGCCCCACATGATGCGGTCGACGCCGATCTCGTCGCGCAGCGCGCACTCGGCCGGGCGGAAGAAGCTGGCACCGACGTGGCCGTTGGTGGCCCAGTAGCTGCTCGGTGAGCGGGAGAGGCCTTCGGCCACCGGGCCCGCGATCTTCATCTCGTTCGTCGCCTGCGTGGACTGGAAGCGCTCCAGGTAGAAGTCGAGGGTGGAGAGCGTGGCAGGGATCCATCCCGACCCCTGCTCGGTCATCACCAGCTGCAGGGCCGGATGGCGCTCGAACACGCCACCGAAGATGAGGTGCCAGAGCGCTCGGTGCGCGAACCAGGTGATCTCCACGATGAACATCGCGCCCGACGCGGGGTAGGCGCCGAGGTCGGGGACGGCGCTGCCGCTGTGGTGGTTCACCGGCATCGCCAGCTCCTCGCACGCCTGCCAGATCGGTTCGTAGTCGGGAGCGAAGAGGGGCGGCAGCGCGGAGTCGGGAGGTATGCCGGGGAGCAGCACGCCGCCGTGCAGCCCGGCCTCGCGCGCCCAGCGCACCTCTTCGACGGCGGCGTCGACGTCGTTGAGCAGGAGCTGCGCGATGCCGGCGCGGCGGCCGGGTGCCTCGGCGCAGAAGTCGGCGAGCCAGCGGTTGTGGGCGCGGAGCCCGGCCCACCGCAGCTCGAAGTCCTCGGCGGTCGGCGGCGCCGCGGTGAGCGAGGAGCGGGGGAAGAAGGGCGGCACCGTGTTGGGGAACACGACCTCGGCGACGATGCCGTCGTCCTCGAGCTCTTGGATGCGCCGGTCGCTGTTCCAGTTGCGGTCGGCGTCCGGTCCGCTGAGGTCGACGAA
>JBEEGB010000026.1:0-10079 GCA_041166585.1 Acidimicrobiaceae bacterium | reverse complement strand
CTCACCCCTGATCTCATCGCCGGCAACGAGCTGTCGCGCAGCGGTGACCTCGCACCGGCCAACGTCCGCCTGCTCGGCGCGGGGGTCGTGATCGAGAAGCGATCGTTGCTCCGGCGGGTCACGGTTGGGGCAGCCCAGGTGGAGGACCGCTTCACCGGTGAGCCCCGATCGATCGAGGCGGCGGTGCTCGTCGACGCCGGCCACCGGCTCCCGGACGACCGCCTCTGGCGCGCCACCGGTGAGCGGCTGCCCCGCGCTGGTGACGCGGTCGCCCCCCGGTCCATCTACGAAGCCGTCCTCGAAGGCCGCCGCGCCGCCCTCGCCCTCGAGCTCACAAGCGTTCTGGCGTCAACCACGTCCGCTATGCGCACGGCATTGACGCCAGAATGAAGGTCTGATGAGTCGATACCGGTATCTGTTCTCGCCGTTGCGGATCGGGCCGGTGACCGTCGCCAACCGCATCGTGTTCTCGGCGCACCTGACGAACTACGCGGAGGACGGGCTGCCGACCGAGCAGCACGCGGCGTACTACGCGGCGCGGGCGGCCGGAGGCGCGGGGCTCATCATCACCGAGGAGCACTCGACTCACCCGACCGACTGGCCGTACGAGAAGCTCATCCACGGCTTCCACGCCGAGGTGATCCCCGGCTACCGGAGGATCACCGATGCCGTGCACCGCCACGGCACGCCGATCTTCGCCCAGATCAACCACAACGGCGGTCAGGGGTCCGGCCTGTACAGCCGCCTCCCGGTGTGGGCGCCATCGCCCGTGGCCGATCCGCTCTTTCGGGAGGTGCCGAAGGAGGTCGACCGTCGGGAGATCGCCGAGGTCGTCGCGGGCTACGCGCAGGTGGCCGCGCACTGCAAGGCCGGCGGCTTCGACGGCATCGAGCTCCAGTGCTCGCACAGCTCGATCGTGCGTTGCTTCTTGTCGCCCGCGATGAACGTCCGCCAGGACGAGTACGGCGGCTCGCTCGAGAACCGCGCCCGCCTCCTGCTCGAGCTCGTCGCCGCAGTGCGCGACGCGATCGGGCGCGACCTCGCCCTCGGTGTGCGGCTCTGTGGTGACGAGCTCATCGAAGGCGGCACCACGATCGACGACGCGGTCGAGGTGGCCAGGATGATCGAGGCCCAGGGCCTCACCGACTACGTCAACACCTCGATCGGCGTCGCGACGGCCAGCCTCTTCATGATCGAGGCATCGATGCAGGTGCCGCCTGGTTACGCGCTGTTCATCCCCTCTGCGTTGCGAAAGGCGATCGAGCTGCCGGTGGTCGGTGTGGGCCGCTTCAAGGACCCGTTGCAGGCCGAGCGCGCGCTGGCCGAGGGTCATTGCGACCTCGTCGGCATCGTGCGCGGGCAGATCGCCGACGCCGACTTCGCGGCCAAGGCGAGAGCCGGCGTGGCCGATGACATCCGGCTCTGCCTCTCGTGCAACCAGGAGTGCGTGGGCCGCATGGGCCTCAACCGCTGGCTCGGGTGCATCGAGAACCCGGTGACGGGCAAGGAGGCCCAGCCTGTCGCCGGGCCGGTGGCCAAGCCTCGCAAGGTCGTGGTGATCGGCGGTGGCCCCGCGGGACTCCAAGCTGCGGCGACGGCCGCGGGCCGTGGTCACCGCGTCGTCCTGTTCGAGCGCGACGAGCAGCTGGGCGGTCAGGCGCGGCTCGCGGCCACGGTGCCGAGCCGCGCGGAGTTCGGCGACATCGTGCGCAACCTCGTGCACGCGTGCTCCCGGACCGGCGTCGACGTGCGCTGCAACGTCGCGGCCGACACCGCGACCGTCCTGGCGGAGCATCCGGATGCTGTTGTGGTGGCCGTCGGCGCCGAGCCGGCGCGGCCCTACTGGGCACCGGCGGACGCGACCGCGGTCGTCGACGTGCGCGATGTGCTCGACGGACGAGCGGCACCCGAGGGACGCGTGATCGTGGTGGACGAGCTCGGCTTCCACCAGGCGACGTCGGTCGCGGAGCTGCTCGCCGACCGCGGGTGCGCGGTGACGGTCATCACGCCGGGCATGGTGGTCGGCCAGGATCTCGGCATCACCCTCGACCTCGAGCACTGGAACGTGCGTGCCGCGGCGAAGAGCATCGACCAGCGGACCGATCTCGTCCCGATGGGCTGGGCGCCCGGCGCGCTCACCGTCCTGCACCACCCCACCGGCGCCAACCTCGAGCTCGAATGCGACTGGGTCGTGCTCGCGGTGCCGCAGCAACCGATCGAGTGGCTGTACCACGAGCTCGCCGGCATCGCCGATCTCGAGGTGCACCGCATCGGGGACTGCGTCGCGCCGCGCCGCGCCCACGCCGCCGTCATCGAAGGCGAACGCGTCGGAGCGTCGCTGTGACGAGCGCGCGCTCGATGATCGCCGTCGTGGTGGTTCGCCAAGGCGCGTTGCCTGCGGATGCCGCCGAGGTCGTTGCCGAAGCGGGGAACCGCGTCGTGCTGGTGGGGGAGGACACCGCCGCCGCGGTGGCCGCACTCCCGTCCGGGCCGCTCGAGATCTGGTGCGCGGAGCTCGGGCCGTTCGCGGCTGGCGCATGGGCCGCCACGCTCGCACCGTGGCTCGCCGGCAACGATGTCGTGCTGCTGCCCGCGTCACCCGACGGGCGCGACCTCGCGCCGCGGCTCGCGCACGTGCTCGACCGTCCGCTGCTCGCCGGCGCGATCAGCGTCACGACCGACCGGGCCGTGCTCGTCCGCGGCGGAGGGCTCCTCTCCGAAGAGCACGCGATCGTGGAACCCGTGGTCGCAACGCTCGAGCCCGGTGTCCGAGGTACCGAGACCGGCGAAGGCGAGCCGACGGTGACCAAGCTCGATCTCGTCGCGCCACCGGCGGTGCACGAGGCCGACGTGCTCGAGGTGCTGCCTCCGGACCCGGCGACGATGGACCTCGCCGAGGCTCCCCGCATCATCGCCGGCGGGGCGGGGCTCGGCGGACCCGAGCCATTCCGCGCGCTGCAGCGCGTTGCGGCTGCCCTCGCCGCGTCGTACGGCGCGAGCCGCGTCGCGGCCGATGCCGGCTGGGTGCCGCAGGACCGCTTCATCGGGACCACCGGCGTCACCGTCGACCCCGAGCTCTACGTGGCGCTCGGGATCTCCGGTGCCGTGCAGCACGTGTCCGGTCTCGGCCATCCTGATCACGTGATCGCGGTGAACACCGACGCCAGCGCACCGATGATGGCGATGGCCGACCTTGCCATCGTCACCGACGCGCGGGCGCTCCTCGCCGAGCTCGCAAACCGCTTGGGTGTTGATGAGACGTGAGTGAGCCCTTCGACGTCGTCGTCGTCGGTGCCGGGCCCGCGGGCTCTGCCGCGGCGCTCGTCCTCGCCCGAGCCGGCAAGCGGGTCGCCCTCCTCGAGCGCGGCCCGTTCCCGGGTTCGAAGAACATGTACGGCGGCGTCGTCTACGCACGGGTCCTCGACAACCTCATCCCGAAGTGGTGGGAGGAGGTGCCGGTCCAGCGCTGGGTCACGCGCCGGGCGACGATGATGCTGACCGAGACCCAGAGCCTCACCGTCGACTTCCGCGCTGAGCGCTGGGGCGCACCGCCCTACAACGGGTGCACGACCTTCCGGCCCGACTTCGATGCGTGGCTCGCCGGCAAGGCCGAGGACGCGGGCGCGGTGCTCATCACCTCCACCACGGCCACCGGCCTGCTCCGGAGCAGCGACGGCCGCGTTCACGGCGTGCGCACCGACCGCCCCGACGGCGAGCTCGAGGCCCCGCTGGTCATCGCCTGCGACGGCGTGAATTCGTTCCTGGCCAAAGAGGCCGGCCTCTACCACCACCCCGAGCCGGACAACTTCACGCTCGGCGTCAAGGAGGTGCTGGCGCTGCCCCGCGACGTGATCGACGACCGGTTCGCCTTGACCGGCGACGAGGGCGCGGACTTCGAGATCCTCGGCGGGACGGGCGAGGTGGCGGGTGGCGCGTTCCTCTACACGAACGCCGAGTCGATCGCGGTGGGCGTCGTGCTCCACCTGCCGTCCCTCGGCCGCTCCGGTCGCCGTCCAGAGGAGATCCTCGCCGACGTCAAGGCGCATCCCGCGATCGCGCCGCTCGTCGCGGGGGGCGAGCTGAAGGAGCACTCTGCCCACCTCATCCCCGAGGGCGGCTACGACGCCATGCCCGAGATCGTCGCCGATGGCCTGCTGGTGGCAGGCGACGCCGCCGGCCTGTGCCTCGCCGCGGGGATCTGGCTCGAGGGGGTCAACTTCGCGATCGGCTCCGGTGTTGCCGCGGGCGAGACCGCCATCGACGCGCTGCGCGCCGGCGACACGTCGTCGCAAGGGCTCGACGGCTACCGGCGCCGTCTCGAGTCGAGCTTCGTGCTCAAGGACCACAAGAAGCTTCGACGGGCCCCACACCTCGTGCTCTCGGACCGCGTGCAGCAGCACTACCCGAAGGTGGTGTGTGACATGGTCGAGGCGCTCTTCACGGTGGACAACCCGCGCCCGAAGCCCGGCGGCGTCCGCACGGCATGGAAGGCGCTCCGCTCGTCCGAGGTGCGGCTCCGCGACGTGGCCAAGGACGCGTGGGCGGGCTTGAGGACGTTCGGGTGAGCTCCGGCAGGGAGCGGCGCGAGACCCGCCTGCCAGACGTGTCCTTCGAGGACCGGATGGCCACGGTGGAGTTCCGCGTCGCACCGGACGCGCACATCGTCGTCGACGGCGACCAGTGCCGCGGCTGCACGACGCGCGAGTGCGTCACCGCGTGCCCGGCCAACCTGTTCGTCCCCACCTCCGACGGAGGCATCCTCTTCAACTACGAGGAGTGCTTCGAGTGCGGCACCTGCTACCTGATCTGCAACACCGAAGGCGCCATCACCTGGCGTTACCCCGAGGGCGGTCACGGCGTCGTGTTCAAACGCTCGTGAGCGTGCGCGCCCGATGATCGCCGTCTGCATGAAGTGGATCGACCACCGTCCCGATGTCGATCGCCTCACCGGCGAGGTGCACACCGACAGCCGCACCTCCGGCGCGTCCGACGCCGACCAAGCTGCGCTCGAATGGGGCTTGCGGATCGGTGACGCGTGGCGGGCCGACGTGGTCGCCGTCACGGCTGGCCCTGCCGCGACGGAGGCGATGCTTCGTGAGGCGTTGAGCGTCGGCGCGGCGGGGGCGATCAGGGTCGAGCTCGAGGGGCACGCGCCGAGCGACGTGGTGGCTGCTGCCTTGTTCGAGGCGCTGCCGGCCGGCGTCGACCTCGTGCTGTGCGGAGCGTGGAGCGTCGACCGGGGGACGGGCAGCGTGCCCGCGTACCTCGCGGCCCGGTTGGACGCGGCGCAGGCGCTGGGCCTCATCACCGTCTCGTTCGATGCGAGTGCGGTCGGTGAGGTCGACGCGGAGCGACGCCTCGACGGTGGACGCCGCGAACGACTTCGCGCCCGCATCCCAGCCGTGCTGTCGGTCGAGGGTGGCGGTGCGCGCCTGCGCCGCGCCGCGTTGGCTGGTGTGCTCGACGCGCGCACGGCGCCGATCGATGTGGTGGTGCCGACCGCAGGAGGTGTTCCCGGGAGGGTGCACGCGCCCGCCATCCGCACCGCGCCCTTCCGGCCGCGCGCCCGTGCGCTGCCCGCGCCGTCGGCTGCTTTGAGCGCACGGCAGCGCATCCTCGCGTTGACGGGTGCCTTGGTGGACCGCGACCCGCCCCGGCTGGTGCGCCTCGACCCGCCAGCCGCAGCCGATGAGCTGCTCGCCCAGCTCGAGGCCTGGGGGTACCGGTGAGGCTCGACGATATGACCTGGCCGGACGTCGCCGAACGGGCGGACGCGACCGTGCTGGCCGTTCCGGTGGGCTCGACCGAGCAGCACGGGCCGCACCTCCCGCTCTCCACCGACACCGACATCGCTGTGGCGCTGGCCGAGCGGCTGGCTGACGCGCGTCCTGATGTGGTCGTCGCCCCGGCGCTGGCGTACGGCTCCAGCGGGGAGCACGCGGGCTTCGCGGGCACGCTGTCCATCGGCCAAGGCGCGCTCGAGCTGCTGGTCGTGGAGCTGGTCCGATCGGCCGATGCCTTTGCCGCGGTGGTGCTGGTGTCGTGCCATGGCGGCAACGCCGAGCCGCTCGGGCGCGCCGTCGCGACGCTTCACGGCGAGGGCCGCCGCGTCCTCGCCTGGACGCCGTCGTTCGCACCCGCGTCGGCCGATGCCCACGCGGGGCGCACCGAGACGTCGCTCATGCTCGCGCTGCGCCCTGCGTCGGTGCGCGTCGACGCGGCCGAGCCCGGCAACGAGCGACCGCTGCGGGAGCTGATCGGAGCGCTCCGCACGGGAGGCGTCGGGTCGGTCTCTGCCAACGGCGTGCTCGGCGATCCCACGGGTGCGTCGGCCGGAGAGGGCCAAGCGCTCCTGGACGCGCTCGTCGCCGATCTGGCCGCGAAGGTGGAGGCACTGTTGTGACGAACGGACTCTTGTGACCGAACCGCGCGTCGCGATCATCACGGGTGCCGCCCGCGGCATCGGCGCGGCGACCGCGCGCCGCCTCGGGGCGGACGGCTGGCAGCTGGTGCTCCTCGACCGCTGCGCGGATGACGCCGGGCTCGCCTACCCGCTGGCCACGGAGGACGAGCTCCGCTCGCTGTGCGCTGACCTCGGAGGTGACGAGCGGGCCGTCGCGGTCGTGGGAGACGTGCGCGATCAGGCGGCCCTCGATGGCGCGGTGGCCGTTGCGGTCGAGCGCTTCGGTGGTCTCGACGCCGCTCTGGCCGTCGCCGGCGGCATCAGCGGCGGCCAGCCCGTGTGGGAGACCGGCGACGCCGTCTGGTCGACGATGCTCGGCGTCAACGTCGAAGGGGTGTGGCGCCTCGCGAGGTCTGCGGTGCCGGCGCTGCTCGCTCGTCCCACGCCTCGCAACGGTCGCTTCGTCGCGGTGGCGTCGGCCGGCGGGACGCTCGGCCTTCCGCTGCTGGCCGCGTACTCGGCCGCCAAGCACGCGGTGATCGGCTTGACCAGGAGCCTGGCCGCCGAGCTCGGTCCTGAGGGCATCACCGTGAACGCGGTGGCACCCGGCTCGACGTCCACGGCCATGCTCGACGCGTCAGCCGCCATCTACGGCCTCGACGGCACCGCGGAGTTCGCGGGCCACCACCAGCTCGGCCGGCTCGTCGAACCCGACGAGGTGGCTGCTGCGCTTGCGTGGCTGTGCAGCGCCGACAGCAGCGCGGTCACCGGTGCCGTGCTCGCGGTCGACGCGGGCATGACCGCGAGCTGAGGTGCCAGCGGAGCGGGCGCTCCCCGCCGACTTCGGCGTTGCCCTCGATCCGGGCGTCCGAGCGCTCGACGACGGGACGGTCCTCGTCGGCGGCTCGCCGTTGCGCCTGCTGCGATTGACCGAGGCCGGTCGGCGCCTGGTCGAGCGCCTCGCGGCGGGCGAGCGGGTGCCGCGCTCCGACGGAGGCCAACGTCTCACGCGCCGGCTGCTCGATGCGGGGCTCGCGCACCCCCGGCCCGGACGCGGCGCCCACCGCCTCGAGGACGTCACGATCGTCATCCCCGTGCGCGACCGCACCGATGAGCTCGTCGCCACGCTCGCCAACGTCGGTCCCGCGGCAGCCGTCATCGTGGTGGACGACGGCTCCACCACCGCGGCCACCGGCGACGCCGCGCGCGAGCGAGGCGCGACCGTGCTGCGCCACGAACGGTCGCGAGGACCAGGAGCGGCGCGCAACACCGGCTGGCGGCAGGCGATGACCCCGCTCGTGGCATTCGTCGATGCCGACTGCGAACCGGCACCGGGATGGCTCGACGCGCTGATCGCGCACTTCGACGATCCGGCGGTGGCGGCGGTCGCGCCGCGGATCACCACCACCGTCACCGACGGGCTGCCACGAGCTGTCGCCGTCTACGAGAGGGCCCGCCCCGCGCTCGACCGCGGTCCGCAGGAAGCGATCGTGCGCCCGCGCAGCCGGGTGCCGTTCGTCCCCACCGCCGCCCTCGTCGTGCGGCACGAGGCACTCGCGGCGATGGACGGCTTCGACGAGTCGATGCCGGTGGGGGAGGACGTCGACCTGGTGTGGCGGCTCGCCGCGGCGGGGTGGACGGTTCGCTACGAGCCCGCCTCGACCGTCGCCCACCCCGCCCGCGCAACCTTTGCCGCGTGGTTGCGCCAGCGCTTCGACTACGGCACGTCGGCCGCGACGCTCGCGACGCGCCACGGCAGCGCGGTCGCGCCGCTCGCCGTCTCCTCGTGGACGGCAGCGTCGTGGGGACTCGTCGGCGTAGGTGCGCCGGTCGCGGGCACCGCCGTCGCCGCGGTGACCACCGCGCTGCTCGCGCCGCGGCTGCGGGGACTGCGGCACCCATGGCAAGAAGCCTTGCGGATCGCCGGGGCCGGACACCTCTACGCCGGTCGCGCCGTCGCCGACGCGGTCCGCCGCGTCTGGTGGCCCCTCGCCGCGGTCGCCGCCGTGTTCTCCCGCCGAGCGCGTGTGGGCGTCGCGGCCGCGGTGACGATCCCGCCGCTGCTCGAATGGCTCACCGAGCGCCCCGCGATCGATCCCGTCCGCTGGACCGCGCTGCGCGTCGTCGACGACGTCACCTACGGCGCCGGCGTCTGGGTCGGCTGCTGGCGCGAGCGTTCAGCCGCAGCCCTGCGCCCCGACCTCACCAGCTGGCCCGGCCACCGCGACGCCGTCGAGCTTTCGCCCCAGAACCAGAGGTTCTGAGGCGAGCTCTGTTCGGACGCCGGCCGGAGGCCGGCGCGTTCTTCCGTGCGACGACCGGCAGAGCCGGTTCGTCCCACATGTCGATCTATCCGGCTCTGCCGGTCGATCGACGGAAAGCCCTCAGCGTCGCCCGGAGGGCGGCACCTTTGACTCGCTCGAAAGCCTCTGGTTTTCGAGCGAAACCTCAGTAGAGGAGCATGCCTCGGAGGTTCTTGCCGTCGCGCATGTCCTGGTACCCCTGGTTCACGTCGGCGAGGGGGTACGTCGTGGTGACGAGCTCGTCGAGCTTGAGCTTGCCTTCCATGTACAGGCGCAGCAGGCGGGGGATGTCCCGACGCGGGTTGGCGCTGCCGAAGATCGAGCCCTGCAGCCGCTTCTGCTGGAGCGTCAGCTCGAAGAGGTTGAGCTTGACGTCTTCGGCGGTGAGCGGAGCGACGGACGTGACCACGAGGGTCCCGCCCTTGCTGATGAGCGCCATGGCGGGAGCGATCATCGAACCCTCGGCCACGCCGGTGGTGATGATGGCCTTCTCGGCGTTGGCGCCCCACGTGAGCTCGCCGACCAGCGCGGTGGCCTCCTCGACGCTCGACGCGGTGTGCGTGGCCCCGAACAGCAGCGCCTGATCACGCTTGAACTGCACCGGGTCGACCGCGATGACGTAGCGAGCGCCTGCCATCGCCGCGCCTTGCACGGCGTTGATGCCGACGCCGCCGATGCCGATGATGACGACCGTCTCACCTGGCTGCACGTCGGCCGCGTACGTGGCCGAGCCCCACCCGGTGGTGACGCCGCAGCCGACGAGGGCTGCCTTGTCGAGCGGGATGTCGTTTTCGATCTTGATGGCGCTCGCCTCGCTCACGACGGTGTACGGCGAGAACGTGCCCAGGCAGCACATGATGCCGACGTCGGCACCATCCTTGGTGTGGTGGCGGGCGGTGAAGTCGGTGACCTGGCGGCCGGCGAGCAGGAACGCGCCGAGGTCGCACAGGTTCTGGCGGCCCATCGCGCACGACGGGCAGCGGCCACACGAGGGGACGAAGCCGAGCGCCACGTGGTCGCCGGCGACCAGGTTCGTCACGCCGGGCCCGGCCTCGACGACCTCACCGGCACCCTCGTGGCCGCCGATGATCGGGAACTGCTGGAGGCCGAGCATCTCGGCGACCTCGGTGGGCATCACCATGTCGCCGGACACGAGGTGCTCATCTGAGTGGCAGAGTCCCGAAGCTGCCAGCTTCACCAGGACCTCGCCCTGCTTGGGGGGGTCAAGGGTGATGTCCTCGACGCTCCAGTCGGTGTGCGGTCCGTACAGGATCGCGGCCTTGGTGTCCATGCATCCCCCCTGTGGGATCGAAGTCTTCAGGCCATGCTAGGGCGTCTCCGGACCTCGGTCACCTTCGCTCGACCTCGTGCAG
>JBEEGB010000025.1:0-2573 GCA_041166585.1 Acidimicrobiaceae bacterium | reverse complement strand
GCCGGCGGCGTAGATGCCGAAGTGGCAGTGCGGGCCGGTGGCGTCACCCGACTGGCCGACGTAGCCGAGCAGATCGCCGGTGTGCACGGCTTGGCCATCGTGGAGCCCCTCGGCCACCGAGCTCAGGTGGGCCAGGTAGTAGAAGCTGCCGTCGGGGATGTACACCGACACCGCGAGACCGCTGAGCGGGTTCGAGTCGATGCGGATGACGCCGTCATCGGGCGAGCGCAACGGTGTGCCGTACGGCGCGACCAAGTCGAGGCCGAGGTGGAACCGGAACGTGTCCCCCGTCCACCGAGGGTTGAGCCAATCGTCGGCCCAGGTGGCCGGGCCCGCCACCGGGAACCGGCCGTAGGCGAGTCGGGCAGCTTGGTCGGCGTCGTAGCCGGCAGCGAGGAGGGCCTGCTCGCCAGCCACGAGCGCACGGTTGTCGTTCGGTGCGCTGCGGACGAGCGCGGAGAGCACCGCCTGCGCGTCGGCAGGGATCGGGCGATCGGGGCAGATCGGCGCGCACCCGCCGCCGCCGTCGACGTCCTGCGACGGGTCGGCGCTGCCGGGCGGGGGCGCTGTGGCTGGGCTACTGCCGGGCGATCCGGGTGCGCCCGAGGGCGGGGTCGTGGAGGTCGAACCGGGGACGGTCGAGGTGGTGGTGCTCGTGGGTGCGATGGTCGGGACCGTGAGCGGTGGCTCCGCGGTGGGCGCCGACTGGGCGTGGACCGTCCAGGTCAAGGTCGCGCTGAGCGCAACCCCGAGGAGAACGGCGACCCCCGCTGACCTACGGAACGACATGCTGCGTGACAGGTTCGCCACCCAGCGCTCATTCCCTGCGAGGAGGCGCTAGCGGGCCCACTCCCGGCTGCGGAGGCGGGCAACCCGGTCCTCGGTGGCCGGGTGGGTGCGCCACAGGTTGCCGAACTGCATCTTGCGGCCGCTCAGCGGGTTGATGATGTAGGCCTGCGCCTGCGCCGGGTCGATGTTCATCGGCACCTGGTTGGCGTACGCCTCGATCTTCTGGAGCGCGCGGGCGAGGGGTTCGCCGTCCCCGATGAGCCGGGCGCCGGAACGGTCGGCTTCGTACTCGCGGCTGCGGGTGAGGGCCATCTGCATCATGTAGGCGGCGATGGGGGCCAGGATCGACAGCGCCAGCATCCCGAGGATGCCGCCGCCGTCGCGGTCGCGGTCACCGCCGCCTCCGAACATGGCACCGAACATGGCCATCCGTGCGACGAACGTGATGCCCATGGCCACGGCGGCGGCCACGGAGCCGATGAGGATGTCGCGGTTGCCGACGTGGCTGATCTCGTGCGCGAGCACGCCGCGGAGCTCGTCCCAGTCGAGCACGTCGAGGATCCCCCGTGTCACGGCGACCGCGGCGTGCTTCGGGTTGCGGCCGGTGGCGAAGGCGTTCGGTTGCATCTCGGGGCTCACGTACAGGCGGGGCATGGGCATGTCCAGCTTGTCGGTCAGCTCGCGGACGATGGCGTAGTACTGGGGCATCTCCTGCTCGGTGACCGGCACGGCGTGCGCGGCGCGGATGGCGAGCGTGTCGCTCTTCCAGTAGGAGAAGCCGACGAAGACAAGGCCGATGGTGAGGCCGATCAGCGCGCCTGTGCCGCCACCGATGCCGCCACCGATGAGCACGAGGAGCCCGCCGAGACCGGCAAGGAGGGTAAAGGTCTTGATGGTGTTCTTCACTGCGAAAACGGTACTCCCACCCGGCGAAATTCCACGGTCACAACCAGTTCTTGCGCTTGAAGTAGATGAGCTGGCCGACGGTCGAGGTGACGATGAGGAACCAGGAGAACCCGTAGCCCTGGGCCCAGTGCAGCTCGGGGATCCAATCGAAGTTCTGGCCGTAGACGCCGACGATGAAGGTCGGCGGGAGGGCGAGCGAGGCCACCAACGTGAGGCGCTTCATCACCTCGTTCTGGTCGTTCGCGACCTTCGACTGGTGGTAGTCGCGCACACCGGCGATCAGGTCGCGCGCCGTCTCGAGTCCTTCGGTCGAGCGGAGCAGCTTGTCGTACGCGTCGCCGAAGTGCAGCTCGACGTCGTGCGGGAACAGCTCGTCGCCCTCGACCTCGACGCGGTTGTCGATCACGCGCCGGACCGCGTCACGGGTCGGCGCGAGCGTGCGGCGGATGTGGAGCATGTCGTGGCGCAGATCCGAGAGGCGGCGCCTGATCTTGTTGTTGTCCCAGTCGTCGACGTGGTCCTCCAGCTCGTCGATCTCTTCGTGGAGGTCGTCGACCAGGTCGAGGAACCCCTCGGCCACCTCGTCGATGAGCCGGTAGGCGACCATGCCGGCGGGGACCCCCACCGCGCAGAGCTCCTTGATCGACCGGATGTCGAGCGGCGTGCCGTCGGGCGGTGTCTTGCGGACCGTGACGATGTGGCTGTGGGTGAGGAGGAGATCGATCTCCCGGTAGAACACGCGGTCCTCTTCCGGCACCACCACCGGCTCGAGCAGGATGCCGAACACGTAGTCGCCGTGGCTCTCCAACGTCGGGCGGGGATCGTCGCCGCGCGTGTGCGGCTCGAGCAGAGACTCGAGCGCCGTCTCGTGGAGGTCC
>JBEEGB010000024.1:0-4892 GCA_041166585.1 Acidimicrobiaceae bacterium | reverse complement strand
CCCGGCAGCGCCGCGAGCTGCGCGAGGGCTTCGTCGAGGGCCTGATGGTCGACGCGGTCGCCGTCGGTCGCCACGTAGCAGCGGGCCAGCGTGGCCGCGTACCGGGCGCTGTCGACGGCCGTCACCGTCACCCCCGACGCCTTGAACGCCTGCGCCACCCGCGTCGTGCCGGTGAACAGGTCGAGCGCCGTCCTGGCCCCGGAGGCACGGCACAGCGCGGCGAGCACCGGCACCAGACGGCGCTTGGAGCCGAGGTACTTGATCACCGCGCGCAACGTAGCGGGCGAACTACGCGGGTTTGGGGCAAAGGCACCACGGGCACCCTGCACCGGTCGGCGGCCGGTCGGCGGGAACCCACCCTCCCGCCGGCCGGTTGTCGCGCTGGGACTGCTATGAGCCGACGATGCGCCGGAGATCCTCGTCGGTGAAGTGGTCTGCGCTGACGTCGGGTCCCTGCGGATGTTCGACGGCACAAACGTCACACAAGGGATACGGCCGGCCATCTCTGCCGATGACCGTCGTGACCGCCGGTTGTTCGAGGCAGAGCCAGCACCGGTCGACGAGCATGCCTACAGACTAGGACCATGACCAGCGAACGTGTACCGTTTGCCGGCCGCCTTACGGGAGGCGTGCGAGGGTGGCGTCCATCAACCGGCGGAACCCCCTCCTTCACTAGAGTTCGCATCCACACATGACCGCTTCCGACGCCGCTGCCCAGCCCCCGCCGGCCCCAAGGCCCCTCCAGGTGCCGCCGGCGCAGGTCTACGTTCCCGAGGAGGATCGGCGCGAGATCTTGCGCCAGATCGACGAGGCGCTGGCCACCGGCCAGCTCACCCTCGGCAAGATCGGCCGGCAGCTCGAAGAGCGCTTCGCCGCGATGCACGGGGCGAAGCACGCCATCGCCGTGAACAGCGGCACCTCGTCCATCGAGATCCCGCTGCGGGCCATCGGGGTCGAGGGCCGCGAGGTGCTCGTCCCCGCCAACACGTTCTTCGCCACGGCCACCGCCGTGATCGCCGCGGGCGGTCGCCCTCGCTTCGTCGACTGCGATCCGGTCACGATGGCCGTCGACCCCGCCGCGGTCGAGGCCGCGATCGGCCCCGACACCGCCGGCCTCGTCGTGGTGCACATCGGCGGGCTGATCACGCCTCAGATCCACGATCTCAAGCGCATCTGCGACGAGCACGGGCTGTTCCTCTTCGAGGACGCGGCTCACGCCCACGGCTCGGCGCTCGATGGCCGGATGGCCGGCACGTTCGGCATCGCCGGCTCGTTCAGCTTCTACCCCACCAAGGTGATCACCTCGGGCGAGGGCGGCATCATCATCACCGACGACGACCGCATCGCCGAAGAGGCCATCATCTACCGCGACCAGGGCAAGGCGGGGTTCACCACCAACCTGCACACCCGGCTCGGGTACAACTGGCGCATGAGCGAGCCCCACGCCGCGATCGGGCTCAGCCAGCTCGGCCGGCTCGAGGAGTTCATCACCCACCGGCAGCGCATCGCCAAGATCTACGACGACGGCCTGAACGACCTGCCCCTCACACCGCTGCACGTCCCCGCCGAGGCGCGCTGCAACTACTACAAGTACATCGCGTACCTACCCGACGGTGTCGACCGCGCCGAGCTCAAGAAGGTGCTGCGCACCGAGTTCGGTGTCGGGCTCTCCGGCGAGGTGTACGAGCTCGCGCTCCACGAGCAACCGGTGTTCGCCCCGTGGGCGACCGGTCCGCTGCCCGGTGCCGAGCGCCTGTGCGCCACCCACATCTGCTTGCCTGTCTCGGCCTTGCTCACCGACGAGCAAGCCGCTCTTGTCCTGTCCTCGCTGGGCGCGGCGCTCGCCCGCCCGTAGCACCCAAAGGAACTCGTGAACATCACCGTCGCAGTCACCGGAGGCTCGGGTTTCATCGGAACCCACGTCGTCGACAAGCTGCTCGATGCAGGGTGCACCGTCCGGGTCCTCGACCCCAAGGCCCCGCACCGCGCCGATGCCGAATGGGTGCCCGTCGACGTTCTCGACACGGATGGATTGACGGTCGCGCTGAGCGGCGCCGACGTCATCTTCCACCTCGCCGCCATCGCCGACGTGAACGACGTGATCGCGGACCCGACGCTCGCGGTGCAGGTCAACACGCTGGGCACGGCCCGTGTGCTCGAGGCCGCACGCCGCGCCGACGCGGGACGTGTCGTGCTCGCATCGACCGTGTGGGTCTACGCGGCCACGAGCGCCCCCGAGGTCGACGAGGACACGCTGTTCGACCCGAACACCGACCGTCACCTCTACGTCACGTCGAAGGTGGCCGCCGAGATGGCGTGCCGCGACTACCACACGCTCTACGGACGCCCGTACACCGTGTTGCGCTACGGGATCCCGTACGGCCCCCGCATGCGTGACAACTGCGTGGTGGCGGCGTTCATGAAGCGGGCCATGCGGGGCGAGACCCTGCGCATCGACGGCGACGGCAGCCAGCACCGCTTCTTCGTCTACGTCGAAGACCTCGCCGAGGCGCACGTGAAGGCATTGCTGCCCGCGGCCGAGAACCGCACGTTCAACATCGAAGGCGCGGTGCCGGTGAGCATCCGCGAGATCGCCGAGTCGGTCACCGAGCTCGTCGGTCGCGGCGCCGTGGAGTTCGGCCCGTCCCGCCCCGGTGACCTCAAGGCTCGCACCGTCTCGAACGAGAGGGCCCGTGAGGAGCTCGGCTGGTCGCCCACCACCACCTTCGCCGAGGGCCTGGCCCGCACGCTGGCCTGGTACGAGGCGCAGGCCGGCGCCGAGGCGATCGACCTCGCCGCGGCGGCGATCGAGCCCACTGCCGCGGCAGTCGACCAGGCCGTCTCCGTCACCGAAGAATGACCCTCCTCGCCGACCGGCCGGGCGGCACACGGCGCATCGCCGTCGTGCCTGCCTACAACGAAGCGCCGACCGTCGTGCAGGTGCTCGACAAGCTGAGCCACCTCGTGGACGAGCTGGTGGTCGTCGACGACGGCTCCACCGACGCGACCCGCGCCGAGATCAAGGGATGGCTGCCGGGACACGACCACGTGCGCCTGTTGAGCTTCGACGAGAACCAAGGCATGTCGGCGGCCTACTACCTCGCCTTCACCGACCTGCGCCGCCGCATGCGGGCCGGTGAGCTGTCGGAGCACGACCTGGTCTTCACCGTCGACGCCGACGGCCAGCACGACCTCGACGTGCTCGACGACCTGCACAACCGCTCCGTCGACGAGCGCCTCGATGCCTTGCTCGTGCAGCGTGACCTGTCGACGTACCCGTTCTACAAGCAAGCCGGCAACGGCATCCTCAGCGCGTGGGCGACGCTGTGGTCGGGCGGCACCCGCCTGCACGACGTCGAGTCCGGCTACCGCATCTTCCGGTTGGGCTCCCTCGCCGACGCCCTGACGTACTACCGGGGCTACAAGTACTCCGAGACCGTCGAGGTGGCTGTGGTGCTGAGCCGGCTCGGCTACAAGGTGCGCAACGACATCCTCGTGCCGGTTCCGATCTACCGGTCGCGCACCCGCATGTACGACGTCGCCGTCGACATGCTGGCGATCCCGATGGCCGCCATCCGGGTCACCACCCGCCGCCCTCCCGGCAAGGAGGTGCCCAGCCTCGCGGTGCCCGTCGCGGTGAGCGCGGCCGGCGCCGTCGGTGGGCTCGTGGTGCTCCGCGGCCTGGTCAAGCTCCTCCGCCACTGACCAGCACGTCAGCAGGTCGGGAGGTAGCCGGGAAGGCCCAGCAGCTCGTCGAGGCGCACGGGCGTCAAGCCCTTGGCCTGCAAGCCGTCGAGGATCAGCGGCAGGGCGGTGCGCATGACCGCGCGATCGGCGTTCACCCTGCCGTCCAGACCATCATGGAGAAGGATGATCGACCCCGGGTGAACGTTGTCGAGGACGTCGCGGGCCACGACCTGCCCGTCGGTCTCCGTCCAGTCCCGCGCCGAGACGTCCCAGGTCACCGTATGCATGCCCCGATCCCGCACACGTGTCAGCATGAAGGGAGTGCGCTGGCCATGGGGGGGTCGGAAGAACGCGGGGCACACCCCCACGTCTTGGCGGAACACGTCCTGGGTCTCGTCGAGCTCCGGGTACGACGGGTTGAGCCAGCCCCAGTAGTCATGGTGATACGAGTGGTTTGCCAGGAGATGGCCGTCGTCCTTCAGCGCCTTGGCGATGTCGGGGCGGGCCCTGATCGCCTTGCCGACCTCGAAGAACGTGCCCTTCGCCCCGTGCTGGTCGAGGATCTGCGCCACCTCCATCGACCAGGCCGCGTCGGGCCCGTCGTCGAAGGTGATGGCGACCTTGGTGCCGGCACGGTCGCCGTGGGTGACGACGTCTCCGAACCACTTCACGGTCGGGTCGTTGCCGCCGACCCAGAGCGTGAGGCCGCCGGCCAGCACGGCCATCGCCGTGACCAGCGCGGTGCCTGCCCGCGTCGTGGTCGTTCGGCCGTCACCATGGGCACCGACCGCTCGACCATCCACCACCGCCACGGCTGCGACCGCAATCGCGATGACGACAGCGGCGCGCAGGGCCGCGATGCGCCCACCGATCGCGCCGGCCGCGGCGACCTCGACAGCGGCAGCTCCTGCTCCCGCCACCACGAGCGGGCGCAGCACGCCCGACAGTCGCGGCAGCAGGAGCCCGGCACCAGCGCCGCCGACGAGCGCGACGAAGACGGTCAGCACTCCTCGCGGGGTGACGGCGACGAGCACGGCGGCGACGGCGAACAACAACAGGCCGAGCGGCGCCAAGCGCGGGCGAGGCACCTGCCTGATCACGCCCCGCGTCGCGATGGCGGCCAGCACGACTGCCGCGACGGTCGTGGTCACCGCGACCCACGCCCGCTCCGGGCCATCCGCCAGGATCGCGAGGCCGAGCAGGGC
>JBEEGB010000023.1:0-7994 GCA_041166585.1 Acidimicrobiaceae bacterium | reverse complement strand
CACCGGTCCCGCAGCGCGTCGAGCACCTCGTCCCCATGACCCGGCTCGGCTTGGACGACCTCACCGTCCCAGTGAAGCCGGGGCGACTCGACCGCGGCGGTCAGGTCAACCCCACCCTCGCCGTGATCGATCAGCGCGCTCACCACGTGGGTGATCGCGGTGCGGATGCGCTTGCTGCCACCGCTGCCCAGCGCGAGCCGGACATCGCCGTCGGGCCCGATGAGGAGGCTCGGCGCCATCATCGACGCGACCCGTTGGCCCGGGGCGGCCGCGTGGAAGCCGTCGGGGTGCAGGTCGTCCTCGCCGAGCATGTTGTTGAGCAGCACACCCGTGCCCGGGATGACATCGCCCGAGCCCTCACCGTTGGAGGTCGTCATCGACGCCACGTTGCCCTCGTCGTCGGCGACGGTGACGTGCGTCGTTCCCTTCGTCGCTCCATGCGTCGTGGCGCGACGCCGGTCGACCTCCACCTGCACCTCGACCGCGCGCACCGCTCGCGCCGCGCTCCCCCACGGCTCGGGCGGGCCGCACAGCCCATCGAGCCGCAGTGCGAGCGCGATGAGCGTCCCACCGAACGACGGCGATGGGTTCGTGAGCACTCGCACGCCGCGGTGCTCGCTCGCCAACGGCGCACGCTCGATGACGGAGTACGCCGCGAGGTCTTCCTTCGTCAGGAGGCCGTCGCGGGACTGCAGCTGCGCGACGAGCGCGTCGGCCAGCGGACCGCGGTAGAAGGACGCGCCATCGGGATCGTGAGCGAGCAGCGCGAGGTAGCGGGCGAGGTCGTGGTTGGTGAGGCGCGCGCCCTCCCGCACCGGGTGCCCGTCCGGAGCGATGATCGCGGCGGCCTCGGGCTCTCGCATGAGGATCGGTCCGACGAGCTCCAGCACCTCGGCTTGCGTCACGCTCATGACCACGCCGTCGGCGGCGAGCGCGGCCGCTGGCGCGATCACGTCGGCGAGCGGCAGCCGACCGAGTCGCGCGTGGACGTGGAGGTACCCGGCGAGGCACCCGGGCACGGCCACCGATCCCGGGCCCGCGTGGAACACCTGCTCGGCCGCGAGGAACCGCACGGTCACCGGCAGGAAGTGGGGAACGGGGCGCTCGCCTTCCCGTCCCCGCCCGGGGGTGTCGACGAAGAAGTCGAACACGACGTCGTCACCACCTGCGGTGTGGGCGAGCAAGAAGCCACCTCCGCCGAGCGAGGTGAAGCCCGGCTCCGCCACCGCTCCCGCGAACCCGGCGGCGACACACGCGTCGAAGGCGTTGCCTCCGCTGGCGAGCACGGCCGCCGCCGCGTCGGCGACGGCGTCATGCCCCGCGGCAACGATCCCGCCCGTCACGTCATCTCCAGATCTTGTCTCCGAGACGGATGAGCCCCTCGAGGTCGTAGATGTCGCTGTCGAAGTAGGGCACCGTCGCGACCACCTCGGGCGCGCCCGCCAGCTCGCCCTTCGTCTCCGCCTCGCGCTTGGCGACCACCTGGAAGTTGAGGAAGCTCTCGCCCACCTCTCGGAGCACGCGCTCGATCTGGGCGGACTCGCCGAACGACCTGTCCAAGGCCTCCGCGAGCACGGGGGCGTCGGCCACCATCCGCTTCGCGCTGGTGGTGGCCTTGCGGTCGAGGAGGTAGTCAGGCAGCACCTTGTTGAGCACGACGGCGCCGAGGTGGAGCTTGCGCGCCTGCAGCTCTCGGATGAAGAACTCCGCCTCGCGCACGGGCGCCGACTCGAGCGTGCTGACGACGACGAAGGTCGTACGGCGATCCTCGAGCACCCTGGTCACCGCCTTGGCGCGATCGACGAAGCCGTCGTACATCGACTGGAACAGCAAGAAGAACTCGGCGATGTCCTCGAGGAACTGCGAGCCGAGGATGCGATCGGCCACGGTGTAGAACGGCTTCGACGCGAAGTTGAGCACGCGTGACCGTGCCGGGACGGTGAGCCAGCGCAAGAAGCGCGACGAGAAGAAGTCGGCCATGCGGGCGGGTGCCTCGAGGAAGTCGATGGCGTTGCGGGTGGGCGGCGTGTCCACGACGATGAGGTCGTAGGTACCAGAGCTGTGGATCTCGTAGAGCCGCTCCATCGCGATGTAGTCGTGGCTCTGAACGAAGCGGCCCATGAGGTTCTGGTAGAGCGGGTTGGCCAGGATCGCGTCGCGCGTCGCGGCGTCGGGTGCATGGCGCTGCACGAGGTCGTCCCAGGACTGCTTCGTGTCGAGCATCGCTGCCCACAGCTCGCCGCGGGGCTCGACGCCGGCCGCAGCAAAGGCAGCGTTGGGCACGCGGGTCTCGATGTTGCCGAACTGCTCGAGGCCGAGCGCGTTGGCGAGCCGCTTGGCTGGGTCGACGGTGAGCACGAGCACCTTGCCGCCGAGGTGGATGGCGGCCTCGGCGGCGGCTGCCGCCGCGGTCGTCGTCTTGCCCACGCCGCCCGAGCCGCAGTGGATCACGATCTCCTTGGCGGCAAGGAGCTGTTCGATCGAGCCGGCTCGCGCCGAGGACTTGGCCGGCGCCACTAGTACCCGAGCTCCTCGCCGAGTGACGTTGCGACGAGCTGCGTGGCGCGCATCCCGTGGTGGCGCGTGAAGAGCTCGGGCACGTAGAGCAGGTTCGTGCCGGGGGGAAGCCCCTCCCGCAGCCGAGCGAGGTGACCCGCTCGTGTCCGCCGGAGCGTCACCGCCAGCTCGGCGGCATCGAGGACCGCGCCGACCGGTCCGCCGACCGCAGCCTCGAGCGCGGCGACCCCGTCCGGCGTCCGCAGGCGCTCGAAGACCTCTTCCTCGCCTCGGCCGAACAGCTCCGGTAGCACCCGGTTGACGATGATCGCAGCGAGGTCGACGTTCGTCTCCGTGCGGATGCGCTCGGTGAGCTCGAGCGTCTCGTTCACCGGCATCTCCTCCGGTGCCGCGACGATCACGACACCTGTCTGCGCCTCGTCGCCGAGGATGTCGAGCATCCACCCGGTCTGATCTCGGACCAGACCGACCTTCACGAGCTCCTGGATCCCTTGCGGCGCAGCCAGCTGCGCGACGACGTGCCCCGTGGCTGCGGCGTCGACGACGACGAGGTCGTAGTGGCGCTCGCGCACCTCCCAAAGGAACTTGCCGATGGTGAGCACCTCTTTGACACCGGGTGCCGCGTTCGCCACGAAGTCGAACGTGCGGGCGAGCGGCCCGATGCGGGCCACGAGGGGCACCTTCAGCTGAAGGCGGAGGTACTCCTTCAGCGACTCCTCGGTGTGCATCGACATCGCGAACAGGTTCGGGCCGATCTCGCGCGGCTCGAACGACGTGGGAGGCACTTCGAAGTAGTCAGACAGGTTGCCCTTGGAGTCGACCTCGCCGACCAGCGTGCGCTTGCCGTGCTGAGAGGCGAGCAACGCCAGCCCCGCGGCGATCGTCGTCTTGCCGACGCCGCCCTTCCCGGTGACGAAGAGCAGACGACGCTCGAGCAGCGGGGTCACCGGCGATCGAGCAGAGCTCAGCCGCCGAAGCCGATGCGGCCCTTGTCCGAGCCGGTGCCGAGCTCGATCCACGCCAGCTTGTCGACCGCGACGCCGACCTGGCGGCCCTTGCGGTCGGTCAACCAGAGCACCCCTTGGCCCGCGGACAGCGCGCTCTCGACGCGGGCACGTAGCGCGTCGGCGTCGGTGTCGTCGGCGAGCTCGAGCTCGATCTCGCGGGGACTGAAGGTGACACCTATGCGGACGTCCACGGTCGCTCCATGCTTGCGGCTGGGACCGCCATCGTAGGCAGCGCGGGGACGGATCATGAACCCAGCACGTAGAGTGCGAAATAGTGAGCGTGGGCCTGGACGATGGAGCTGCCGCGGCCCTGGCCGAGGTCGACGCCATCCGCCGGCGCGTCGTGAACGTGATCGGCCATGCCCTCCGCACCCCGATCACCACGCTGTGCGGCATGGCGGAGGCGCTGGCCCAGGCGAAGGATCCGGTCGTGCGCGCCGAGCTGCAGGTGGCGGTCGAGCGGAACGCAGTCACCGTCGAGCGCCTCCTGGACGATCTGCTCATCGCCTCGGGGGTGTCCACCGCGCTGCCCGTCGACGAGCTGAGCCTGGTCGAGCTGGGCGACGCGGTGTGGGCCGCGTGGCGGTCGATCGACGGCGACGGCGAGCTGCTCCTCGAAGGTGACCGCGAGCTGACGGTGTCGGCGCGGCGAGCCGCGGTCGAGCGCGCGCTCGCGCTGCTGCTCGACAACCACGCCAAGTACGGCAACGGGCCGATCGCGGTTCGGCTGGGTCGTGAAGGCGACCGGGCGGTGGTGCAGGTCGCGACGACCGGAGGGCAGCCGGCCGAGGCGGAGCAGCCGCTGATCTTCGAGCTCTTCTATCGCGGTGAGCACGCGGTGATGTCCGCGGCGGGCCTCGGCATCGGGCTGCCGGTGGCCCGCGCCCTCGTCGAGGGTGAAGGTGGGACCGTGACGCTGGAGATGACCGACGGAGGTGTGGTGAGCCGCCTCGAGCTGCCGGTCATCACCGGTACGACGTGATCCGCGTCGTCGTGGCGGACGATGAGTCCGATGTGCGCCTGCTGCTCCGGGTCCAGCTCGAGCGTCAGGGCTTCGAGGTCGTCGGTGAGGCGACCGATGGCCGGGAGGCGATCGAGCGCTGTGCGGCCACCGAACCGGACGCGCTCATCCTCGACCTGCTGATGCCAGGGGTGAACGGCTTCGAGGCCATCCCGCGGCTGCGGCGCGATCAGCCGAAGATGGCGATCGTGGCCTACACGGCGGTGGCCGGGGACTTCGTCCGCATGGAGATGGCGCGTCTGCACATCCCACTCCTGCTCAAGAGCGGCGACGTCACGTCTCTCGCGGCCAAGCTCCGCGAGCTCGCGCCACAGGTTTGACCCTCTGTTCTGGCGGTGCTGGCTTCGGGAATTCCGAAGTCAGCACCGCACAAACGGGTGGTCAGGTGGCCAGCAGCTTGAGCTCGGGGTGGGAGCGGCGGGTGGGGGCGAGCTCGACGTCGATGCGCTCGGCGATCGCCGCGAACGAGCGCGCCGCCTCACCGTTCGGGTGAGCGACCATGACCGGCTCGCCGACGTCGCCGCCCTCGCGCATCTCGATCATGAGCGGCACCTGACCGAGCAGCGGGACGTCGAGCACCCGCGCCAGTTCGTCGCCGCCGCCTGAGCCGAACAGCTCGTAGCGGCGGCCGTCATCGCCGGTGAACCACGCCATGTTCTCGATGACGCCCTTCAACGCGATGTTGACCTTGTTGGCCATGAACCCGGCCCGCTGCGCGACGCGCTGCGCGGCCGGCTGTGGTGTCGTCACGACGTACATCTCGGCCCGCGGCAGCATCTGCGCGAGCGAGATCGACACGTCCCCGGTGCCGGGCGGGAGGTCGACGAGAAGGAAGTCGGGCTCGTCCCAGAAGACGTCGGTGAGGAACTGCTCCAGGGCCTTGTGCAGCATCGGCCCACGCCAGATGACCGGCTGGTCCTCGTCCGCGAAGAACCCGATGGAGATGCAACGGACACCGTTCGCCTCGGGCGGCAGCAGCATCTCGTCGAGCACGACCGGGTTCCGATCGACGCCGAGCATCTTGGGGATCGAGAAGCCCCACACGTCGGCGTCGAGCACCCCCACCGAGCGACCACGCTGGGCGAGCGCGACCGCGAGGTTGGTCGTGACCGAGGACTTGCCCACGCCGCCCTTGCCCGAGGCGATCAGCAGCACGCGGGTCCGAGAGGCCGGATCGGCGAACGGGATGGCCCTGCCCTGCGCGTGGCCGTGCGCGGGTTGTGAGCCGGCGGTTGAGGCGGGATCGCCGTGGAGGCCCGTGCGCAGCGCATGGAGCTCCTCCGGCGTCATCACCGTGAACTCGACGCTGACGGTGATCGCCGCGTCAAGGCCCTTGATGGCTTCCGTGACGCGACGGTCGATCTCGGCTCGCAGCGGGCAGCCCGGGACGGTGAGGGCCACGAGGATCCCGACCGACCCAGGGGCCAGATCGACCCGCTTGACCATCCCCAGGTCGACGATGCTTCGGTGCAGCTCAGGGTCCTCCACCGGTCGGAGCGCGTCGATGACCTCTGCTTCGGATGCGGACATGGGTCCTAAACTTACCGGCATGCCGAACGAGCTCCCTCCGCTCACCCCGACGGAGTTCGCTTCTGCCGTCACGGCGATCACCTCGGCGTTCGGCGATCCCACCCGCCGTGACATCTACCTGCACGTGCGCGACGCCGACCACGGCGTCACCGCAGCCGAGGTGGCGGAGTGCTTCGAGCTGCACCCGAACGTGGCCCGGCACCACCTCGACAAGCTCGCCGGCGGTGGGTACGTCGAGGTGGCGGTCGACCGGCTCGAGGGTGCAGGCGCGGGACGACCTTCGAAGCGCTATCGCGTGGTCGAGAAGAACATCGCCCTCGAGCTCCCCGTCCGCCACGACGATCTGCTCGTGACGTTGCTCGGCAAGGCGCTGTCGATGTTGCCGCGCGAGCAGGCCGAGGTGATGGCCGAGCAGGTCGGCATCGAGTACGGCCGGGCGATGGCCGCGTCGATCGGCGCGAGCGGCACGGACGCTGAGGGAGCGACGCACTCCTTCCGCTCCGCGCTGCACGTGGTGGCCGACGCCCTCACCGCCCACGGCTTCGCGGCGCACGCGGAGAAGCGCGGCAGCGAGCTGCGCATCGTGTCCGAGCACTGCCCGTTCGGTGACGCCGCCATCGAGCACCCGGTGATCTGTGCCGTCGACCGCGGGTTGGTGAAGGGCATGCTCGCCGCGCTGTACGGCGACACGTCGCCGGCCACCGAGTCATCGCTCCCGATGGGCGACGACCGCTGCGTCACCGCCGTCGAGGCGTAGTGCCGCTCCGCAGGTGACGCGGCACTACGTCGACCACGCGTCGACGTCGCCGCTGCGCCCAGAGGCGCGAGCCGCGATGGTGGCTGCGCTCGAGTCGGACGCCGGTGACCCTGGCCGCATCCACGCCGAGGGCCTGAGCGCGCGGCACGCGCTGGAGACGGCGAGGGAGCAGGTTGCGTCGTTCCTCGGTTGCCGGTCGAGCCGGGAGGTCGTGTTCACGAGCAGCGCGACCGAGGCGATCGCCGCCGCGGCGTGGGGAGCAGCTGAGCGCGGCAGCCACCAGGTGCTCGCGGCGATCGAGCATTCGGCGGTTCGGTCGTCCGCCGCCGCGGCCGGGGCCGTCTCGGTGGTCGGGGTCGACGGGCTCGGCCGGGTCGACCCCGACGAGCTGCTCGACGCGGCCGGGCCGGGGACCGGGCTCGTCCACGTCCAGTGGGGCAACCACGAGGTGGGTACCACGCAGCCTGTCGCTGAGGTCGTGCGCCGTTGTCGAGAGCGCGGTGTGCTCGTGCACGTCGACGCCGCGCAAGCCGCGGGAAGGGTGCCGATCGACTTCGAAGGCCTCGACGCCGATCTGCTCTCGGTGAGCGCGCACAAGCTCGGCGGGCCGCCGGGGGTGGGCGCGCTGCTCGTGCGCCGCGGGTTGCGACTTCGGCCGCTGCTCCTCGGCGGTGACCAGGAGCGGGCTCGGCGCGCCGGGTTCGAGAACGTCCCCGCGATCCTGGGCTTCGCCGCGGCGTGTGCGGCGATCGACGTCGACGCGGAGGCGGCAGCGTCGAAGCGGCTCACCGACCGGGTGCTCGCCGCCGTCGACGGGCTGGACGGCGTGGTCGTGTACGGCGATCCGGTCGGGCGCCTCCCCCACCTCGTGTGCCTCGGCATCCTCGGCATCGAGCCCCAAGCCGTGCTGCTCGGCCTCGACCGCGCCGGCGTCGCCGCCCACTCCGGGAGCGCCTGCTCGTCCGAGGCGTTGGAGCCCTCGCCGGTGCTCGAGGCGATGGGCGTCGATGCCCACCGCTCGTTGCGCATCTCGGTCGGCTGGTCGAGCACCGACGACGACATCGACGCCCTGCTCAACGCACTCCCCCGCGTCATCGCCGACCTCCGCGCCCTCGGTCGAGCCAACTGAGCCCCGTTCTCCCGGTGCTGACTTCGGAAATTC
>JBEEGB010000022.1:0-2821 GCA_041166585.1 Acidimicrobiaceae bacterium | reverse complement strand
GGAACGAGTCCGGCGAGCGGCAGGACCAACGCCACCACCATCGCCACCTCGGCCCACTGTTCGCTCATGCCTCCCGCTCTCCGCCTACGGCGGGGCCGCTCGGGCCCGCTCGCTCGCGGCGCTCGCTCATCGCGCCCGGGCCCCCCGGACGACCGCGGCCGCGCCGAGCACGGGAGCAGCGATCGCAACGAGGCGGTCGGTGCTCGGCCGCACCCGAACCCGGATGACCGCGGACGCGGCCAGCGCGGCCAACGCCGTCGCGACGACGCGGATCGCGAGCGCGCCACCCGGGCCGGGACCGGCTGCGATCGCCGCGGCGGCCGCCCCGAACGGCAACCCGACCAACACTGGCGACCAACGGCCTTCGAGGCCGGGCACCGACCGCGCCGCGGTGACGATCGCCAGCGCAGCCAACCAGGTCGCAGCCACGGCGAGCGCCTTCCCGTTCCACCCGGCGGGACCCAACACCGACTGTGCGCCGGCGATGGCTCGCATCGAGCTCGCTCCGACCCGCATGCTCGCCGCGACGAGGCCGAGCGCGACGGCCACGGTCGAGTGCCAGGCGCCGGCAGTGATCGCGAGCGCCGCCGCCAGCACGGCGATGTCGCCCTTCGATGCGATGGCGAGCACGGTTGCGGCAGCCAGGGCCGCGATCCGAACCGTGCTCAGCGCCGGCGCCCGCTGCACGCGCAGTGCGCTGATGGCCGCTGTCAGCCCCTGCCGCGGCCCAACGGCAGGACGCGCGCGAGGTGGTTCCACGAGCACGCGGGACACACCTCGACCACGTAGCACGCCATGTCGTCGGTCCGCCGGGACAGCTTCGCGAGCTCGGCCTTGGAGGTGATGCAGCGGCCGAAGGAAGGCAGCCGCGGCCCGAAGACGTAGGAGACGAGAACCACCTGCGCGGCCTCGCAGATCGGGCAGTCGATCGACGTGGGTTCGCCGCACTCCCTGGCGGCGCGGACGAGCTCCGGGTGGGCGTCACACACCTCGTGCTGGGCGAGCCGTCCCTTGCGGAACTCGCTCACGAGCGCCTGCCGTGCCAGCCGGTAGTCGATCGTGCCGGAGCCGCCAACAGGCGCCCCTCGGATCGCGTCAGGCCGGAAGCTCATCGGGGGGAACTGTAGTGAGCGTCCCGTGCTCTCGGCGCCGCCTGGCGGCTGTCGACCGTCAGCGTGGTTGCAATTGTTCGCATCGCCTCGTATGGTTCGATGCATCGACTCGATACGTCGAGCCGCGACCTCCCACCATGATCGAACTCGCCATCCTCGGCCTCCTCAAGGAGCAAGAGCTCCACGGCTACGAGCTGCGCAAGCGGCTCGGCGAGCTGCCGGGCGCACGCGCTGGCGTCGTCTCCTTCGGCTCGCTCTACCCGGCGCTCGCCCGCCTCGAACGGGCCGGGCTCGTCAAGGCCGTCGAGGCCAACACCCGCACCGATCGCGCCGTCCCCTCGAGCGGATCGCTGGCCGGTGAGCTCGCAGCCTTCCGGGCCCGACACCCCCTGCCCACACCCGGTGGACGAGGCAAGAAGGTCTACGGCATCAGCCCACTGGGCGAAGCGAAGCTCGTGGAGATGCTGCGCGACCCGCAGCCGGTCGACGACCGCACGTTCGCCCTCAAGGTCGCGTTCTGCCGCCACCTCGCGCCGGCCCAGCGACTCGCCCTGTTCCAGCGGCGCCGAGCCGAGGTCGCGGCTCGCATCGCCGAGCACCAGCACCGGTCCGAACGGGCCCTCGACCGCTACGTCCGCACGCTGCGCGAGCGCGACGACGAGACCCTGACCATCGACCTCGCCTGGCTCGACCGGCTCATCGCCTCCGAGCACGAACAGGCTGCATCCCCAGAGGAGACCCACCAATGAGCACCCCGAAGATCCGTCTCGCCATCGCCGGTGTCGGCAACTGCGCCAGCTCGCTGATCCAAGGTCTGGAGTTCTACAAGGACGCCGACCCAGCCGAGCACGTCCCTGGGCTGATGCACGTCGAGCTCGGTGGCTACCACATCCGTGACATCGAGCTCGTCGCCGCGTTCGACGTCGACGCCGACAAGGTCGGGCTCGACACGAGCAAGGCGATCTTCAGCGGACGCAACAACACGATCAAGTTCTCCGAGGTCCCCCACCTCGGTGTCGAGGTGCTGCGCGGCCCCACCTTCGACGGCTTCGGCGAGTTCTACCGCGAGGTGTGCGAGGAGTCGCCGGCCGAGCCGGTCGACGTCGCCCAGGCCCTGCGGGACGCGAAGGCCGACGTGCTCGTGTCCTACCTGCCCGTCGGGTCCGAGCTGGCGCAGAAGCACTACGCCCAGGCCTGCATCGATGCCGGCGTGGGGTTCGTGAACGCCATCCCGGTCTTCATCGCGAGCGACCCTGTCTGGGCGAAGAAGTTCGAGGACGCCGGCCTGCCGATCGTCGGTGACGACATCAAGAGCCAGGTCGGCGCCACCATCGTGCACCGTGCGCTTGCCAGCCTGTTCGAGGACCGCGGCACGACGATCGACCACACCTACCAACTCAACTTCGGCGGGAACATGGACTTCATGAACATGCTCGAGCGGAGCCGCTTGAAGTCGAAGAAGATCTCCAAGACGCAGGCCGTCACCAGCATGATCGACCAGGGCATCAGCGCCCACGACGTGCACATCGGCCCATCCGACCACGTTCCCTGGCTCGACGACCGCAAGTGGGCGTTCATCCGCCTCGAGGGCCGCAACTTCGGCGACGTCCCGCTGTCCGTGGAGCTCAAGCTCGAGGTGCACGACTCCCCCAACTCGGCGGGCGTGATCATCGACGCGCTCCGCTGCGCCAAGGTCGCCATGGACCGCA
>JBEEGB010000021.1:0-3033 GCA_041166585.1 Acidimicrobiaceae bacterium | reverse complement strand
CGGTCACCGCATCGAGGACGTCGGTGATCGGATCGACGCCGATGCCTGGTCCCTGCGGCACCCGCAGCCGCCCGTCCTCGAGCACGAACGGCGCGGTGATGTCCTGGGCGAAGTAGCGGTCGGAGGCCGACGTGTCGCCGGGCAGCGTGAAGTTCGGCAGCGCGGCCAGCGCGACGTTCGCGGCTCGGCCGATGCCGGTCTCCAGCATCCCTCCGCACCAGACGGGCACACCGTGCGCAGCGCAGACGTCGTGGATGCGACGGGCTTCGAGGTACCCACCGACGCGGCCTGGCTTGATGTTGACGATCGCGCACGCGCCGAGCTCGATCGCCGCCGACGCCGACCGCGCTGACGTGATCGACTCGTCGAGGCAGACGGGGGTGCCGATGAGCCGGGCGAGCTTGGCGTGCCCGAGCAGATCTTCTTCGTCGAGGGGCTGCTCGATGAGCAGCAGGCCGAACGGATCGAGCTGCGCGAGGTGTGCTGCGTCGTCGAGCGTGTAGGCCGTGTTGGCGTCCACCTGCAGCAGCAGCTCGTCGCCGAAGCGCTCGCGGACCGCGCGCACGGGCTCGACGTCCCATCCCGGCTCGATCTTGAGCTTGATGCGCCGGTACCCGTCGGCCAGGTACGCCGCGACCGCGTCGAGCAGCTCGGCGATCGAACCCATGATGCCGACGCTCACCCCCGCGTCGACCGCGTCGCGCACGGCGCCGAGGTAGGCCGCCAGACTGATGCCGGCGGTGCGCAGCTCAGCGTCGAGGATCGCGGTCTCGAGCGCGGCCTTCGCCATCGGATGGCCCTTGACCGCGGCAAGAGCCGGACCGACGCGCTCGGCGTCCACATCCCCGAGGGCGACGAGCCGAGGCAGCAGGTGGGCACGGATGACGTCGACCGCGCCGTCGACGTACTCCGACGAGTACAGCGGCTCCTCCATGGCGACGCACTCGGCCCAGCCCTCCGCGTCGGGCGTCACGACCTTGACCAGGAGGACGTCACGATCCGTCTGCGTCCCGAAGGAGGTGCGGAACGGTGTGACGAGCGGCAGCTGGATGCGTCGCAGCTCGACGGCCTGCAGCTTCACGGCGCGCTCCGCCCCAGCGTGTACCAGCCGTCTCGAGTCATGCCGAAGGCAACGTACCCGCCCTGCACGGCGACGCCGAAGGTGTCCCGGAGCGCCCGCCGCCATCGCCGCGCGAGCGCGGGGTCGGCCTCCCGCATCTTCATGTGGTCCTCGGGGATCCACGCTCGCAGCAGCGGTGCGTCGCTCGGTGTGACCACAGGCCCGCCCGCGTCGTCGGGCGAGAGGATCACCGCATCGCCGCCGTCGACCCGCTCCCACAACGTCGCCCCGAGGTGCCAGCGCACGATGGCGCGATCTGACTCGTCTCCCACGTTGATGGCGTCGCCCATCGAGCCGTAGAAGTCCGCCTCGAAGCCGACGATCATGGCCCCGAGCTTGGCGAGGTTGAAGTAGGCGTTGCGGCGGGCCAGCGGGTCGAACGTCCACTCGATCGTGCTGATGCCCTGCTGCTTCGCCCATTGGCGCTGGTGCTGCTTCAAGGCGTATCCGACGCTGCCCCCCTGCCGGTCCGGTTTCACGCCGGAGATGTGCGAGTGCAGCAGCAAGGCGCCGTCGTGCCGTCCGAGGAACCCGGCCGACACGCCCACGAGCTCGGCGCCCACCCACGCACCGGCCGCGTACCCGCCCGCGTGCCCCAGGGCCCGGAGCATCTCAGGGCTCATCGGGCCCGGCTCGCCCCAGATCTCGGCGAGCAGCTCAGTCGCGGCCGCGATCTCTCCCATGGTGGCAAACGACCGCACCTCCGGCTCGTGTCGCGCTGCGCCCATCAGGACATCATTGTGGGGTGCAGCACCGGGTGAACGCCTACAACACGGCGACGGCTTCGACGAACAAGATCCACGACGACGCGGTCGCGCGAGCGCTTGGCTTCCGCGGCGGCCTCGTCCCCGGTGTCGACGTGTTCGCCTACCTGTGCCACCCGCCGGCGGAGCGCTGGGGCTCGGCGTGGCTCGACCACGGCACGATCTGGGCCCGGTTCGAGTCGCCCGTGTACGACGGCGACGACGTCGAGATCACCGCCGGCGAGGCGGACGGCGGCGCGCTCGAGCTCACGCTCGTAGATTCCTCCGGTGCCCGCTGCGCGGTCGGTCGCGCCGCGCTCACCGCGGACACCCCACCGCCGCTGACGGTGGACGAGTGGCCATCCGGCCCTCCGCCCGAGACACCCCCGGCGGCCAGCGCCGAGACGCTCACCGGAACACCCTTCGGGAGCATCGAGGCGACGTTCGTGGCCGACCGGGCCGGCGAGTACCTCGACGACGTGCGCGAGACGCTCCCCCTGTTCCGGGAGGATCGCGTCGCACACCCCGGCTGGCTGCTGCGCTTCGCGAACTACGTCCTGACGGCCAACGTCCGCATGGGGCCGTGGATACACGTCGAGAGCACGGTGCGCTTGCTCGGCGCGGTGCACGACGGCGAGCGCGTCCAGACCAGGGCGCTCGTCACCGAGGTCCGAGAGCGCGGCGGGCACCGCTTCGTCGACCTCGACGTGCTGCAGGTCGTGGGCGACCGCCCTGTCGCGAGGACGTTGCACACGGCGATCTACCAGCCCCGAGGCGTGCCGGAGCCGTGATCGGGATCGACCCGCAGGCAACCACCGAGCGCATCCAGCTCGACGACACCTCATGGGTGGACGTGACGAGGGGATGGTTGGCGGGCGCCGACGAGCTCTACGACGCCCTGCTCACCGACGTCGCGTGGCAGACCAGCCAGCTGTTCCGCTACGACCACTGGGTGGAGGAGCGTCGCCTCGGTGCCTCGTGGCGGCCCGGCACGCCGCTCCCCCACCCCGCTCTCGCCGAGGCGCACCGGACGCTGCAGCACCGCTACGGCGCACGGTTCGCCGGGTTCTCGATGATCCAGTACCGCGACGGCGCCGATGGCCAGGCCTTCCACCGCGACACCGACATGAAGTGGCTGGACGACACCGTCATCGCCGTCCTCAGCCTCGG
>JBEEGB010000020.1:0-12352 GCA_041166585.1 Acidimicrobiaceae bacterium | reverse complement strand
AGCCTGCGCTGGATGGCCTACGAGGAGTAGCGATCGCGCTGGTGCTGGCGTTCCACCTCGCGATCCCATGGGCCGCTGGCGGCTACCTGGGTGTCTCCGTGTTCTTCACGCTCTCGGGCTTCCTCATTACGTCGCTCCTCCTCGCCGAACACGCTCGTGACGGGCGCGTCGCCGTCCGCGCCTTCTACGTGCGCCGGATCCGCCGCCTGCTCCCCGCGTCCGCCGTCTGCCTCGCGGCGGTCACGGCGCTGCTCGCGGGCGGGATCATCGCGACGCGCGCGCGGGCACGAAATGAGATCCTGAGCGGCGCGTTCGACGTTGCGAACTGGCACGCGCTGCTCGGGCACCACTCCTACGCCGATCTCTTCCGATCACCCGGGCCGCTCGACCACTTCTGGTCGCTGGCGATCGAGGAGCAGTTCTACGTCGTGTGGCCGTTGGCTTTGTGGGGCGTCCTGGCGTGGGCCCACCGCCGCCGGGAGACGCGCTCGCCAACGGTCGTCCTCGCCGTGCTCTTCGCGGTGTTCGCGTTGGCGGCTCCGCTGACCGCCATGTGGTGGAGCGCCGACGCCGCGTACTACGCGTCGTGGGCGCGCTTCGCTGAGATCCTCGCCGGCGCGGTGCTCGCATCGGTGGTGGTGCGCGGGCCGCTGCCGCGATGGGCAGCCGCGCTCGCGCCCTCGTGCCTTGCCGTGATCGTGCTGGCCAGCGTGCTGTCGCCGTCCGCTTCGGGTTGGGCCTACGCCGGGGGACTGCCGCTCTTCTCGCTCGTCAGCGCCGGGCTCATCGCCGGCCTGCAGCTCGACGGCCCTGTCCGCACGATGCTGTCGTGGCGACCGCTCGTGCGTCTCGGCGCGATCAGCTACGGCGTGTACCTCTTCCACTGGCCGGTGTTCGTCGTGCTGGACGAGCGCCGCATGGGGTACGGAGGCATCCGGCTCGACGCGTTGCGCGTTGCGGTCACGATGGCGATCGCGTGCGCGTCCTATGCGCTGGTCGAGCGCCCGGTCCGCTCGCGCACGCCGATGGCGCGGCCGGTCTGGACGTTCGCGGGAGCCGGCGCGGTCCTCATGCTGGTCGCGGCCGGCGTGATGCTGGTGCCGGTGAACCAGCGCACTCGGACCGGCGGTGGTCGACCGGTCGTGCTCGGGGCCGTCGACGCCATCGACGCCGTTGCGCCGGTCGCCGGCAGCCTCGCGGGGCCGGATGGCATCGCGGCCCCACCCGCGTCTGCGGGGCTCTTGTCCGCGGCGGAGTCGCCTGGTTCTCTCTCGACGCAGCCGCCGGCGCCGACGTCACCGTACGCACCGTTCGCCGTCCCTCCGGGGCCGAACCATCTCGCCGCCAGCAACGCCGCGCCGCAGCGGCGGGTGCGGACGGTGGCCGTGTTCGGCGACTCGGTGCCCGATTGGCTCGTGAAGGACGCGGCACCGTCGTTCACGCGGAAGGACATCGTCGTCATCGACGCGGCGCACGAGGCCTGCGACGGGATGGTCGGCGAACCGCCGGCGCGCGGCCGGCATGGCGAGCACTTCGTGCCGCCGCCGTCCTGCCAGCCGTGGCCTGTCCAGTACCCGCCTGTGGTCGAGAACCACGCGGCACCTGTCGACGTCGCGGTGCTGATGGTCGGCCAGGCCCCGACCGTCGACCGGTTCGTCGACGGTCGGTGGATCGGGCCCTGCGACGGCACGCAGTGGTACATGAGCGACGTCGAGGCCCGGCTCACGTACCTCCGGGCCCACGCCGGCCAGGTCGTGCTCGTCCTGCCGTCGTGGGGTGGCGACCTCATCACCTGGTTCCTCCCCGACGACCACGCGACGCGGTACGCATGCATCCGCGACGCGATGCGCGACGTGGCCCGCCGGGCGAAGGTCCCCACGATCGATCTGGCCGACGCCCTCTGCCCGGCGGGGCCCACCGGCGCGTGCAACGACACGCGTGAGCTCGATGGCTTGCACATCGATGTGGAGGACGCGCCCGCGGTGCTCCAGTGGCTGCTCGAGCGCCTGCCGCCGGAGCCGTGGCACGACTCCCGGTTGCGCGATCCGCGGGACTACGTCGGCGCGCCGAACCCGTGGCTCGTCGGCCCGTTCGAGCGGCTCGACTCGAAGCTGCCCGGGGTGGCGCCTGGCTGACAGCCGACCGAGGCCGGTACGGTCCCGGCATGGACACGACGGCACGGCGCACCTGGTGGGCGGTCGTCGCGTTCGCGGCGTGGACGCTCTTCGTCTGGGTCGGGCGCATCCGCAACGTCTGGGCCGATGCCAGCCTCGACACCACGGAGAAGGTCGGCAGCAGCGCGCTGGCGACCACGTTCGTGGTGTTCGCGAGCCTCACCTTGGTGTGGGCGATCGGCCGGCGCCGGGCCGGGCTGCCGCCGTCGATGGTCTACCTCGTCGGGACCTTCGCGGCCTGGACGACCGGCGTGTGGGTCGTGCGGTCGATCGGCATCTGGCTGCACGAGCATCCGGTCGGGTTCAAGCTCGTCCACACCGTCCTCGCCGCGATCTCGATCACGCTGGCGGTCGCAGCGGTCAGGCGGTTGCGCTCAGCCTCCGAGGTCGACGTCAAGAGCGAGAGTCAGACAGCGGCACCCTCCGCCGGCCTTGAGGAACTCGCCAACGGGTGACTCGATGACGGAGAAGCCCCACGCCTCGAGCTGGCGGCCGATCCGGGGTGGTGTCAAGGGCATCACGATGTTGGTGCCGACCACGACGGAGTTGGCGCAGAACGTGAGCGCCTCGTCCTCCTCGAGCCACAGCGGCTCGGGCACGAGGGCTTCGACCACCTTGCGGCCGTAGGCGTCCCAGCCCGTCGGCGCGCAGATCGCGCGGCGATCGTCGAGCGGGCAGAAGGTGAGGTCGACGTGGTACAGCCGCTCGTCGACGAGCTCGATGGTGCGGACCGGCACGCCGAGCATCGACGAGATCACGCTCCCGGCGGCGGCGTCGGAGCGAGGCCGGTAGCCCGAGAGCAGGGTCCCGTCGAAGGGCAGGGCGTCACCGGCACCCTCGTGGTCGAGCTCGACCGGCAAGCGGATCACGTCGAAGCCGTTCGACGCGAACCACGACGCGAAGACCTCGGTCTCCGGTTGGCGCTCCGGGTGACGGAAGTGGCTCGGCACGAAGCGCGTGCCGCTCACGAGACCGGCGTTGGCGGTGAACACGAGATCAGGCACGTTCGGCTGCTGATCGATCGTCACGACCTCGGCGCCCGCAGCTTCGAGGTTGGTGACCAGGCGCTCCCATTGCTCGGTGGCGCTGTCCACGTCGACCGTGACCTCTCGGTGCATCCACGGGTTGATCTCGTACAGCACGCCGAAGTGCAGCGGCGGGCACATCAGGTAACGACGACCCCAGCTGAGCTCGGTCACGCTCGAGGGTCCTCGTCGAGAAGGCTCACGGACGACCGCAGAGCTCGTCGGCCAGCTGGCGGACGAACGGTCCGACGTCGGTGACGATGCCGAGTGCCTGGTGGCTGCCGCGGTCGGCCAGCTTCGTGACCACCGCCTGGTTGATGTCGACGCAGAACGTCTCCACCCCGGCCGGGAGGATGTTGCCGGTCGCGATGGCGTGCAGGGTTGACGCCAGCATCAGTGCGACGGCCACCCCCGGCACCAGCTCGCGCATGGCGTCGGCAGCGGCGACCACGTCGGCCATGGTGTCGGGCAGCGGTCCGTCGTCGCGCACGGATCCGCCGAGCACGAAGGGCACGCCCGCCTTCACGCACTCGTACATCGCGCCACCACGCACGAAGCCCGAGTCCACCGCGGCCGCGATGCTCCCATGGCGGCGGATCTCGTTGATCACGCGGAGGTGGTTCGAGTGGCCGTGCTCCACCGGCGTGCCCTCGGCGACGGACACCCCGAGCGACGTGCCGAGCACGTTCGACTCCATGTCGTGCGTCGCGAAGCCGTTGCCCGCGAACAGGACGTCGATCCAACCACTGCGGACGAGGCGGGCCACGTCGGGGGCCCCGCCAGTGTGCACCACCGCGGGCCCGCACACGGCGAGCACCCGCCCTCCTGCGGCGCGGGCAGCCTTGATTCGCCCCGCCACCTGTTGCACCAGCAACGCCTTCGGCTTCTCCGAGGAGACGTCGGAGTTCATGAACTCGAAGCTGCGCACGTCGCGCGCTCGCGCGGGGGCGTGCACCCGTACGCCGTCGAAGCCCACGACCACGCCGTCGCCGATGCGCACGCGGTGCATCGGGACGGTCCGCACGTGCTCGTCCGAGACGACGATGGCGCAGTCCATCTCGGGGTTCTCCACCGAGCGCCACGAGCCGGCGACGCGCACGTCGGTGGCGAGGTTGGTCGTGGAGTAGAAGCCCGCTGGCAGCACGCCGTCCATGTCCGCGGCAGCGAGCGTCGCATCGCCGTGACCGGTGCGGTTCGCGCCGTGCACCTGCAGCTGCTCGAGGAGGGCGTCGAGCGCGGCCTGGTCGGCCATGGTGATCTCGATGCGGGCGCGGCTGGGGTCGGTGTTGGTCTTGCCCAGCTCGAACTCCTCGACCACGTAGTCGGCACCGGCTTCGAGCACGAGGTCGAGCACCTTGGCCAGGATGAGCGAGTCGACGATGTGACCCACCAGCTCGACGGTCTCGGTCGGCATGGGGGTTCGCGCTCCAGTGCTAGGGGTGGGGGTCGTCGGCCTCCGACACGGGGACCTCGTCGGCGCCGACGGTGACGTCGGGCTTCAGCCTGCCACGACTCTCGTCATAGATGTCACGGGCGATCACCTGGATGATCCCGGCTGCTGGTATGGCGAGGAGCGCGCCGAGGAAGCCGAAGAGCTCCACGCCGATCAGCACGCTCACGAGGACCGCCAGCGGGTTGAGCTTCACCGTCCTCGCCATGATGGTCACCTGCAGGACGTTGTTCTCGAACTGCTGGTAGATGATGAAGAAGATGATCGATGCGACGCCGGCGGGCACGGAGTGCAGGAACGCGAACGCGATCGTCGGCACCGCGCCGAGCGTCGCTCCGATGAGCGGGATCAGGTCGGCGAAGGCGACGAAGAGCCCGAGCACCTCCGCGTAGGGCACGCCGGCGATGTAGAGCATGATCCACGCGGCCATGCCGGCGATGACGCTGATGAGCAGGTTGCCGAACACGTAGCCGCTGACGGCGCGCGCCGCGTCGACCGCGACGCTGCGGACGCGCTCGCGCCGCCCGTCGTCCGGTATGAAGTTGAGGATGCTCGCGGACAGGTGTGGGCCCTCCAACAGGATGAGGATGGTGAGCACCCCGATCGTGAGGCTGGCGACGATGGTCGAGAAGACCCGCTGGACGATGTCCAGGCCGTTCTGACCGAAGCCGGCGACCGCTTGCTGGATCTTGTCCTGGTTGTCCTTCACCTTCTGCTCGAGGTCGTAGCGCTTCACGAGGTCGCCGACGGGTCCCTTGCCGTTCTTCGCGTCCTCCACGTACTGCGGTAGGTCGCGCGAGAACGTCGACGCGGAGTCGACGAGTGGCTTGATGAACGCGTAGAGCATCGCGGCGAGCAGGCCGAGCCCGATCAGGATCACGAGGGTTGCGGCGAGCCCTCGCCGCAGCTTGGCCTTGTGCTGGAGGAAGTCGACCGGCGGGGTCAGCACGATCGCGAAGAACAGGGCGACCACCACGTACGTCGTGATGCGGCCGATCGCGATGAACGCCTGGTAGCCGACGTACGCGACGCCGACGGAGACGATCGTCGCCCAGATGGTGCGCCACGGGACCGGGCTGCGGGTCGGAGCGGAAGGACCGGCCACGTCGTGCCACGGTAGGCCGCGGTCTTGTTGCGACCTGGGATGGTGCCACTACTGTCTCGGCTCGCATGGGTCAGCCGATCACCGTCGTCGAGCACGAGTCGCACGCCCATCCCGGGGTGGTCCGCTTCGAGGTCAACCGTCCGCTGTCGGGCATGGGCCACGAGCGCTACCTGTCCGCGGACGAGGTGGACAACGTCCGCCCCGTCGACGAGGTGGCCCGGCGGCTGTTCGCGACGGGCAAGGTCGCAGGCATCCACATCAACGGCAGCGTCATCACCGTCGACCTGGCCAAGGGCGCGGCCCCTGATGGCCTGGCCGACGTGATCCGCGACCTCTTCCTCTTCTACAAGCCCGGCGACCCTCCGCCTCCGGATCCCACCTAGCAAGATGGGCTGATGTCGGTCGGTGCGTGGGAGGCGATCCTCGAACGGCTCGACGACGCCGCAGCGCTCCTCGGCACCGACCCGGCGATCCACGGCATCCTCCGAGTGCCCGAGCGCGTGCTCGAGGTCGCGGTGCCCGTTCGGATGGACGACGGGTCGGTCGAGGTGTTCCTCGGGTGGCGCATCCACCACGACACGACCCGCGGCCCCGGCAAGGGCGGCCTGCGGTTCCATCCGGAGGTCGACGTCCACGAGGTGAAGGCGCTCGCGGCCGCGATGACGTTCAAGACCGCGATCGCGGACCTGCCCTTCGGCGGGGCGAAGGGCGGGGTGCGTTGTGACCCCACCCGTCTGAGCCTCGGCGAGCTCGAGCGGTTGACGCGGCGCTACACGTTCGAGATCTCGCCGTTGCTCGGCCCCGATCGCGACGTGCCGGCTCCCGACGTCAACACCGATGGTCGCGTGATGGCCTGGATGATGGACACGCTGTCGATGACGACGGGACAGCACCTGAGCGGCGTCGTCACCGGCAAGCCGATGTCGATCGGTGGCACGCGCATGCACTCGGGGGCCACCTCGACGGGCGTCGTGGTCTGCGTGCGCCGCGCGTTCGCCGAGCTCGACATCGCACTGCCCGGCAAGCGCGCCGTGATCCAGGGCTTCGGCAAGGTGGGTGGTCCGCTGGCGTTCCTCCTCGCGTCGGCCGGCATGCGCGTGATCGCGGTGAGCGACGCGGGCGGTGCCGTGGTGAACGAGGGTGGGCTCGATCCGAGCGCGCTCGCGGATCACGTGGCGCGCACGCACACGGTCGCCGGGTTCGTCGGCGGCGATCCGCTCGACGCCGATGGCATCTACGCGCTGCCGTGCGAGCTGTTCGTGCCGGCCGCGCTCGGCGGCGTGATCACGGAGGAGGTCGCCGAGAAGCTCGGCGCGCAGGTGGTGGTCGAGGCTGCCAACGGGCCGACGACGCGCGCCGCCGAACCGATCCTCGACCGGCGTGGCATCGTGGTCGTGCCCGACATCCTCGCCAACGCCGGCGGTGTCACGGCCTCGTACTTCGAGTGGGCGCAGTCACGCCAGGGCTACGCGTGGGAGGAAGAGCTCGTCGCCGAACGTCTCCGCACGCGCATGGAAGCGGCGTTCACGACGGTGTGGACCAAGGCCGACCGGCTCAACGTGTCCCTGCGCCGCGGGGCGTTCGCGGTGGCGCTCGAGCGTGTCGCGGAAGCGATTGAGGCGCGGGGCCTCTTCCCCTAATACACTAGAACGTGTTCTAGTTTTCTCATGGGGGTGCCCGTCATGGCTGAGCTCGACTACCGCTTGTTCGACGCCGACAACCACTACTACGAGGCGACCGACGCGTTCACCCGCCACCTCGATCCGGCGTTCGCCAAGCGCGGGATGCAGTGGGCGACGATCGACGGCAAGGAGCGGTTGCTGGTGGCCGGCAAGGTGAACCGGTTCATCCCGAACCCCAGGTTCGACCCCATCGCCAAGCCCGGGTGCCTCGACGAGTACTTCCGGGGACGCTCGCCCGCGAACGACATCCGCGGGGCGTTCGGCGAGCTCGAGCCGATCCGGCCCGAGTACCGCGACCGCGACGCGCGGATCGCGCTCATGGATGAGCAAGGCATGGAGGCGTGCTTCTTGTTCCCGACCCTCGGGGTGGGCATGGAAGAGGCGCTGCTCGGTGATCCTGTCGCGGCGCATGCGGTGTTCTCGGCGTTCAACCGCTGGCTCGAGGACGACTGGGGCTACGCGTACAAGGACCGCATCTTCACCGCTCCCTACCTCACGTTGCTCGAGCCCGGCCTCGCGGTGGCCGAGCTCGATCGGGTGCTCGACCTCGGCGCACGGGTCATCGTGATGCGGGCCGGCCCGGTGCAGCACCCGAGCGGCGGTCGTTCTCCCGGCGACCGGGTGTACGACCCGTTCTGGGCGCGGATCAACGAGGCAGGTATCGCCGTCGCGTACCACTCGGGTGAGGCGGGCTATGGCCGCTACCTCACCGACTGGGGCGAGTCGTCGGAGTTCGAAGCGTTCCGGCGCACCGCGCTCTACGGGCTGCTCACGTCCGACCGGCCCATCTTCGACACGCTGGCCGCGCTCATCAGCCACGGCGTGTTCGCGCGGTTCCCGAACCTGCGGGTGGCCACCATCGAGAGCGGTTCGGAGTGGGTGCCCGGCCTGCTGAAGAAGATGCGCAAGGCGTGGTCGATGACGCCTGGCGCGTTTCCCGGGGGCAACCCCATCGAGCAGTTCAAGCGGCACGTGTCGGTGGCGCCCTACTACGAGGACGACATCCGGTCCCTGGCCGATGCCATCGGTCCGGACCACATCCTGTTCGGCTCGGACTACCCCCACGCCGAGGGCATCGCCGTGCCATCCAGCTTCGCCGACGAGCTCAAGGGCTTCACCCCCGAAGAGGTCCGCCTCATCATGCGAGAGAACGCCCTCGCCTTGAGCCGCCCCCCTTCCTGACCTGACCGTTTGTGCGGTGCTGACTTCGGAATTTCCGAAGTCAGCACCGTCAGAACGGGTGGATTGGGCGGCTTGACAGTAGCGAACGTCTGTTCGATGCTGAGAGGATGCGGAGCGAGGGAGCACTGGCCCGGTTGGCGGAGGTCGCGGCCCGGGCCAAGCCGGTTGCGCTCGCCCGCGAGCAGGTCCTCCCCGTCCTCCCCGCGCTCGGGGCGCTGCTGCCGGACGGGTTGCGGCGGGGGAGCACCGTCGCCGTCGGTGGGTCGACCTCGCTCGCCCTCGCGCTCGTGGCGGGACCGGCCGGGGCCGGGTCGTGGGTCGCAGGGATCGGGGTGTCGAGCCTCGGTCTGGTCGCCGCCGCTGAGCTGGGGGTGCCGCTCGACCGGCTCGTGCTCGTCGCCGACCCGCCCGCTCCCTCGTGGGGGACGATCGTCGCCACGCTGGTCGACGCCTTCGACGTGGTGCTCGTGCGCGCTCGGCGCGTGGGGGCGAGCGATGCCAGACGGCTGACGGCCAGAGCGCGCGAGCGCGGCGCGGTGCTCGTGCTGCTCGGGGACGAGGCGGCCGCGTGGCCGGAGGCCCCCGACGTCCGCCTGCGCATCGCCGACGCGCAGTGGCAAGGATTGGGTGAAGGTCATGGCCACCTGCGGTCCCGGCGCGTGCAGGTGGAGGTCGACGGCCGGCGCGGCGCGGCCCGCCCGCGTCGCGCGTGGCTGTGGCTGCCCGCGGCCGGCGGTGGGGTGGAGGCCGCCGAGCCCCTCGCCGAGGTCCGCCCCCTGCTGCGCGCGAGGACGGCGTCGTGACCGCGACGCGGACGCTCGTCGTCGACTGCCCGGACTGGCCGGTCGTCGCGGCAGGGGCTGCGCCCGATGAGTCGGCTGCCGTGTTCCACGCCAACCGGGCCGTCGCCACCTCTGCCGCGGCCCGCAACGAAGGCGTCGAGGTGGGCATGCGCCGGCGCGAGGCGCAGGGACGCTGCCCGTCCCTCGCCGTCCTCGCCCATGACCCGAGCCGGGATGCGAGGGCTTTCGAGGCGGTGGCCGCGGCGGTGCAGTCCATCACCCCGCGCCTCGAGCTCACTCGGCCCGGTCGCTGCGCGTTCCCCACGCGCGGGCCGGCTCGCTACTTCGGTGGGGACGACGCGCTCGCGGCGCGGGTGCGCGCGCTGGCCCAAGGCGCGCTCGGCGACCGCGGTCGAGCGACGGTCGGCATCGCCGACGGCCCGTTCGCCGCTGCGCTCGCCGCGGAGCGTTCGCTCGTGGTCCCGCCCGGCGCGAGCCCCGCGTTCCTCGCCCCGTTCGCACTCGATGCCCTTGCGCTCCCGGAGCTGGTCGACGTGCTGCGCCGGTTGGGCATCCGCACCCTCGGCGACCTCGCCGCCCTGCCTCCCGCGGACGTGCTGGCCCGCTTCGGCACCGCGGGCGCAACCGCCCGCCGTCTGGCGACCGGGCTCGACGAGCGCCCACCGGCCACCACGCCGCCGCCTCCCGAGCTGGCCGTGCAGATCGAGCTCGACCCACCGGCAGAGCGGGTGGAGCAGGCGGCGTTCGTGGCCAGGGCGCTGGCCGACGAGCTGCACCAACGGCTCCACCACCGCGGCCTGGCCTGCACCCGGCTGCTCATCGTCGCCGAGACCGAGCACGGCGAGAGCCACGAACGGCTCTGGCGCCACGAGGGCGCGCTCACCACCGGCGCCATCGCCGACCGGGCCCGGTGGCAGCTCGACGGCTGGCTGAACGGGTCCGCCGCCCACCGTCCCACCTCAGGCATCACCCTGCTGCGCCTCGCGCCCGACGAGGTGGTGCCCGCCACGGGACGCCAGCTCGGCTTCTGGGGTGGCGACGCCGGCGCGGACGAGCGGGCTCTGCGCGCGCTCGCCCGCATCGAGGGGCTGCTCGGTCCCGAGGCCGTCACCGTGCCCGAGTGGCGGGGCGGCCGCCTGCCCGGCGAGCAGATCGTCCTCATCCCCGCCGCCGCCGTCGACCTCACCGTCGACCGCTCTGCCGGCGTCGGCCATGGACCCGCTCCCTGGCCCGGGCACCTTCCCGCTCCGGCGCCCGCCACCGTCCCCCACGAGCCGATGGCGGCATCCGTGCTCGACGAGCGCGGTGAGCCGGTGCGGGTGAGCGGCCGTGGCGGGTTGTCCGCGTCACCGGCGCGGCTGGTGCTGGGACCCGGCGGCCGGCCGCGCACCATCACCGCGTGGGCAGGCCCGTGGCCGGTGGAGGAGCGGTGGTGGGACCCCCCGTCCTCCCGGCGCCGAGCCCGCTTCCAGGTGGTGACCGACGACGGCGTCGCCCGCCTCGTCGTCCTCGAGTCCGGCCACTGGACCGTCGCCGGCCTCTACGACTGACGCTCCAGAGGGCTCGAACTTCGGAGCGAACGTTGCGCTTTTCGCAACGTTCGCATCCAACATTCGCAAGGGGGTCAGGCGGGGATGGGGACGCGGTCGAGGGCGGGGCCCATGAGGTCTTCGAAGTTGGTGCGGTAGAAGCGCTCGCGCACGTCGTCGGGGGCGTCGTCGAGGGAGGCCTCGAAGCGTTCGAGTGGCTTGCGGCCCCCTTCGACGTGCGGGTAGTCGGAGGAGAACAGGCACACCTCGACACCGGACTGCTCGATGATCCAACCCACGTCCTCGGTGGGGTAGGGCGTGGCCCGGATCTGGCGGCGCACGTACTCCGACGGGCGCAGCGACAGGTTGCGCAGCCGCTCCTCGTGCTTCACGAACGCGTCGAACGCGGACTCCATCTGGCGCATCCACGATGGCAGCCAGATCGCGCCCTGCTCGATCACGCCGATGCGCAGCTCGGGGAAGCGCTCGAGCACACCGTCGAAGATCATCGTCGCCAGCGTCTGCATCGGCGGGTGCGGGATGCCCATGTAGTCGACCGACCGGAAGTTCTCCTCGCCGCCGTGGAAGTCCGGCGGGATCGGCAGGCCGTTCTTGAAGTACGCGCCGTCGAGCAGGTCACCCGTCCCGCCGACGTGGAACACGATCGGGATGCCGGCCTCCTGCGCCTGCGCCCACACCGGATCGAGCCCGAGGTGGCTGGGGGAGTGGCCTCGGGGACAGCCCGACGCCACGAGCAGCGCGGCGGCGCCCATCTCGAGCGCCTCGCCTGCCATCGCCGCGGCGCGGTCGAAGTCGACGAGCGGCACGTAGAGCGTGGACAGCAAGCGCGGGTCGACGGAGCAGAACTCGGTCATGCCGCGGTTGTGGGCGCGAGCCACGCCGTACGCGAGGTCGACGTCCTTGCCGTGCTCCCAGTCGTGCAGGCGGCGGTTGTGGAACGTGTTGAACACGAGCTGGCTCGCAACGCCGATCAGGTCGAGCGCGCGCGGCCGGTCGTCGGGGATGAACGATCCCGTGGCCGCGAAGTTCTTGCGCTGCATGATCTCGGCCGCTTCGTTGGCGCGGTACTCCTCGCTCGCGTGCTTCGCCCGCAGCTTGTCGAACGCGGCGTCGAGGTCGCGCAGCTGCTCCTCGGGATCGCCCGTCTGCTTGAGCTCGTTGCCGCCCGAGAGCTTCAACGGCTCGATGCGCCCGCGGACCTCTGGATCCGCGTGATCGCGCAGCCACGTCGGTGTCTCCATGATGTGCGCATCGGCGTCGTGGACGACGCGCCCCTCGATGTACGGCATGCGCCAAGTGTCGCACCCGGCCTCTCCTCGTGCCACTGGTCGAGCGAACACCTGTTCGATAGAGTCCGAACCCATGGGCTTCAACAACCCGA
>JBEEGB010000019.1:0-8413 GCA_041166585.1 Acidimicrobiaceae bacterium | reverse complement strand
CCGACGTCGAGCACGACGCCCTCCCAGTCGGCGATGAGCTCGAGCGTCCGCTGCTTGTACGCGCGCACCGACGGCCACGACGCGAGCGTGTCCATCCACGCGACCGCTTGCGCGGGATCCCCCGAGCGGTCGACGTCCGAGTAGGTCCAGCTCACATTTTTCATTCTGGCGTCAATCCTGCGCGCATAGGCGACGTGGTTGACGCCAGAACGGAATTAGTAGCGGTAGTTGTCGTGCTTGAAGGGGCCGGTGGCGGGGACGCCGAGGTAGTCGGCCTGCTCTTTGCTGAGCTCGGTGAGGGTCACGCCGAGCCGGTCGAGGTGGAGGCGCGCCACCATCTCGTCGAGGACCTTGGGCAGCACGTACACGCCGAGCGGGTACTGCTCGGTGCGCAGGAACAGCTCGAGCTGGGCCAGTACCTGGTTCGTGAAGCTCATCGACATGACGAAGCTCGGGTGCCCGGTGGCGTTGCCGAGGTTCAGCAGGCGGCCCTCGGACAGCACGATCACCGAATGCCCGTCGGGGAACACGAACTCGTCGACCTGAGGCTTGATCGTCACCCGCTGCACGTCGCTCATGCGGAAGAGGCCGGCCATGTCGATCTCGTTGTCGAAGTGGCCGATGTTGCCCACGATCGCGTTGTGCTTCATCCGGGCCATGTGCTCGGAGGAGATGATCCCCTTGTTGCCGGTGGCGCTGATGAAGATGTCGCCGACGCCGACGACTCGGTCGAGCGTCGTCACCTCGTAGCCCTCCATCGCGGCCTGCAGCGCGCAGATCGGATCGACCTCGGTGACGATCACGCGGCAGCCCTGGCCCCGCAGCGACTGCGCACAGCCCTTGCCGACCTCGCCGTAGCCGCACACCACGGCCACCTTGCCGCCGAGCATCACGTCGGTGCCGCGGTTGATGCCGTCGATGAGCGAGTGGCGGCAGCCGTAGAGGTTGTCGAACTTCGACTTGGTCACCGAGTCGTTGACGTTGATGGCGGGGAACAGCAGCTGTCCCTGCTCGAACATCTGGTAGAGCCGGTGCACGCCGGTGGTCGTCTCCTCGGTGACGCCCTTGATGCCGCTCGCGATGGTCGTCCAGCGGTTCGGGTCTTCGGCCAGCGAGCGCTTCAGCGTGTCGAGGATCACCTTCCACTCGTCGCTGTCGTCGTCAGCCGGCTCGGGGACGGCACCCGCCTTCTCGAACTCGACGCCCTTGTGCACGAGCAGCGTGGCGTCGCCACCGTCGTCGAGGATCATGTTCGGGCCGGCGCCGTCGGGCCACTGGAGCACCTGCTCGGTGCACCACCAGTACTCCTCGAGCGTCTCGCCCTTCCAGGCGAACACCGGCACGCCCTTGGGGTTGTCGACCGTGCCCTCGGGGCCGACGGCGACCGCCGCGGCCGCGTGGTCCTGGGTGGAGAAGATGTTGCAGCTCACCCACCGGACCTGGGCGCCGAGCGCGGTGAGCGTCTCGATGAGCACCGCGGTCTGGATGGTCATGTGCAGGGAGCCCGTGATGCGGGCGCCCTTGAGCGGCTGGGCGTCGCCGTGTTCGGCGCGCAGTGCCATGAGGCCGGGCATCTCGTGCTCGGCGAGCTCGATCTCCTTGCGGCCGAACGCGGCCAGGGAGAGGTCAGCAACCTTGAAGTCGGGCATGGAAGGTCCTTTGTCAGAGACGTACGTCTGGCTCACCGGGCTGGGACCAGCAGGCCCGACCATCAGGTCAGCCCGGATCGCAGCAGCGTACTACCGAGCGAGCGAAGCCTTGATGGCGTCGAGCACCGGGATCGGGCCCGGATCGACGCCTGCGTCCTCAGCCATGTGCAGGCTGACCATGTCGCCGAAGAACATCAGGTCGAAGGCCTGCGCCAAGGGCCCGTCTCCCTCGGCACGCACCTCTTCGATCCCGGCCACCGCCTCCGCCGTCCACTCCCGCACGAGCTCGAAGCGCCTCATCACCTGTGGGTGCTCGTGGTCGTGGCGCAGGAACACCACGGTGAACACCTGGCGGGTGACGTCGCCGTGCTGGCCCCAACCGCAGATCTCGTTGTGGGTGAGCTCGGGCACGGTGCCGATGGACGAGGGCACCTTCGCGTTCTCGTTGATCTGGTTCTTCCACCGCAGCGCGGCCACGGTGCCGAGGCCTTGGCCGCCGTAGACGATCGGCATCGTCCGTCCGATGCGCCGCGCGAGCTCCCGTGCGGGGTTGCTCGCCTTGGAGAGCTGGTCGCGCCGCGCCTTCAGCTGCGACACGGCCAGGTCGATCCAGCTGCGGGCGCCGGGGAACAGGCCCACGTCTTCGAGCACCGCCAGCGTGGGGATCGTCATCGCGCCGATCCCGGCACGCGGCATCGGGATGTCGCGCGGCAACCCGATCAGCGGCACCTGCCACGAGGCCGCGAGCCGAGCGAGCTCGCCACCGCCCGCGACCACCACCATCTGCGCGCCGGCCAGCGCTGCTGAAGACGCGGCCTCGACGGTCTCCTCGGTGTTGCCGGAGAACGACAGCGCGAAGCACAACGTGCTCGGACCGACGAAGTTCGGCGGCTCGTAGCCCTTCGTCACCACCACCGGCACCGGCATGAACGGCCCGGCGACGCCCGCCATGATGTCGCCGGCGATGCCGCTGCCGCCCATGCCGAGGACGACGACGTTCTCCACGTTCGTGCGGTCGGGCAGACCCGCCAGGCCCTCGACCGCGGTGACCGCGTCGGCCACCTGCTCGGGCAGGCCGAGCGTGACCTCCCACATGCCCAGTGAATCGAGCCGCCCGCTCTCGCTCACGTCAGCCGGCGAACGTCGGCGAGATCCCCTCCGCCGATGCCTTGGCGAGGAGGCGCTCGTGCTCGGCGTCGTCCACCGTCTCCGCCTCGTCGATGAGCATGATCGGGATGTCGTCACGGATCGCGTAGCGGCGCTTGAGGCGTGGGTTGTACAGGGAGTCCTCCGCCTCGAAGTAGAGGAGGGGTCCCTTGTCGTCGGGGCACGCGAGGATCTCGAGCAGCTGCGGGTCTAGGGCCATGCCGTCACTTTCCCATGACCGCCTGCACCTCGGCCACGTGGCGGTCGACCTCCTCCTTCGTCCGAGCCTCGAGGTTGAGCCTCAACAGCGGCTCGGTGTTCGACGGCCGGAGGTTGAACCACCAGTCCCCGAGGTCCACGGTGAGCCCGTCGAGGCGGTCCTGCTGGGCGTCGGCGTAGGCCTGGGCCACCTTCTCGATCACCGCGTGCGGGTCATCGACCCGGGTGTTGATCTCACCGGAGGCCGCGTAGCGCTCGAACGGCTTGCGCAGCTCGGACAGGGGCACGCCTGCCCGGTTGAGCTCCTCGAGCACGATGAGCGCCGCGATCGAGCCCGAGTCGGCACGGTAGTTCTCACGGAAGTAGTAGTGGGCCGAGTGCTCGCCCCCGAACGCCGCGCCCGTCTCGAGCATCACCTGCTTGATGAAGCTGTGGCCGACGCGGGTGCGGATCGGGATGCCACCGTTCTCGCGGATCACCTCTGGCACTGCCTTCGAGCAGATGCAGTTGTAGAGGATCGTGGCGCCCGGCTCCTTCGCCAGCACGGCCTTCGCGACGATCGCGGTGGTGGTCGAGCCGGAGATCGGTTGACCCTGCTCGTCGACGAGGAACACGCGGTCCGCGTCACCGTCGAAGGCCAGCCCGACGTCCGCGCCGGTCGCCGTCACTCGGGCTTGCAGGTCGACGAGGTTCTCGGGCTGGATCGGGTCGGCCGGGTGGTTCGGGAACGTGCCGTCGAGCTCGCCGTACATCACCTCGAGGTCGTAGGGCAGACCCTCGAACACGAGGGGCACGACCAAACCGCCCATCCCGTTGGCCGTGTCGGCGATGACCTCGAGCGGCTTCAGCGCGCTCACGTCCACGAACGAGCGGACGTGGGCCGCGAACTCGGGGAGCAGGTTCTGCTCGGTCACGGTGCCGGTGACGCCGCCCGGCTCGAGCCCAACGGACGCGAGCGCCTTGATCTCGTGCAGGCCGGTGTCCTCGCCGATCGGCTTCGCCCCCGCAAGGCACATCTTGATGCCGTTGTACTGCGCCGGGTTGTGCGACGCGGTGAACATCGCCCCGGGCGAATCGAGCTTGCCTGACGCGAAGTAGATGAGATCAGTGGATGCCATCCCCAGGTCGACGACGTCGACGCCCTGCGAGCACACGCCTCTGGCGAACGCGGCCGAGAGCTCCACGCCGGAAGGCCGCATGTCGCGAGCCATCAGCACCCTCGCGGCCCCCGTGAACCGGGCGAAGGCGGCACCGATCGAGAGGCACATCTCGGCGTCGAGCTGCTCGGGGACGACGCCCCGGATGTCGTACGCCTTGAAGACCGCGTCGAAGTCGCCCATCCGGAGGAACCTACTTCTCGCGTGCTACGGCCTCTTCCTTGGGCGCGTACGCGCCCTCCCTCGCCCAACGGCGGATGCGGAACAGGTCCCGAACGAGCCGCACCGCATCTCTCGAGACGCTCACGGTCGAGCGGGTGGTGTTGGCGACGGTCACCGGCACCTCGGTCAGCGCCAGCCCGGAGCGCTCGACGATGGCGAACACCTCGATGTCGAACGAGAACCCGTCGACGCGGCTCAGCTCGAAGATGCGCCGCGCTGCGTCCGAGCGGAAGGCCTTGAGCCCGCACTGCGTGTCGCGGTAGTGGCCGAGCAGCACGACGTGGGAGAGCCAGCTGATCACGCGCCCACCGATCTCTCGCAGCCGTCGGGCGCGGACCAGCGTCGTGGTGCCGTCGTGCTTGCGACTCCCCACGACGACATCCCAACCACCCTCCACCATCTCCATCAACCCGACGATCTGGTCGGGCGTGTACGCGAGGTCGGCGTCGATGAACGCGACGGTCCGGCCCCGCGCGCTGAGCACGCCGGTGCGCACCGCCGCACCCTTGCCGCGGTTGTCCGGCTGCACGAGGACCTGATCGGCTCCAGCGGCGCGCGCCGCGGCGGCGGTGCCGTCGCGCGACCCGTCGTCGACCACGACGATCTCCGCGTCGCCGACGCCCGCCAGCGCGGCGCGGACGGAGGCGACGGTCGCTGCGATCCGGTCGACCTCCTCGTAGGCGGGGATCACGACGGACAGCCGGAGCTGCCCCGGCGCCGGTGGCCGATCGGGTTGGGCCACGTGCTCGGACCGGACGATCGAGAAGAGCACGCTGCGGTGCAGCACCCAACGCACCGTCCCGGACAACGCCAACGCCAACGCCTTGGCCACGAGCGCACCACCGAGACCGAGATCACCGACGAGCACCGCCCCTGCCACGACGGCCACGTCGAGGCCTCCGCCCACGAGCGCGCTCGCGACGAACGCGCGCCGTTGCCGCAGCCACCGCTCATACGGGTCGTTGCGGAAGGTGACGGCGCGGTGCAGCGCGTACGACACGAACGTCGCGGTTGCCACCGCGATCGTGTCCGCGACGACGGCACCGACGGGCCACAGCAGGACGAAGACGAGGACGTCGACGGCCGTCACCAGGGTGCCGACAGCCGCGAAGCGAGCGAGTGGGCGCTTCACCCGTCGGGCGGCGGCTCGACGTGCTGTCGCGTCGGGGCGGTCAGGAAGCCGACCAGCCGCTCGGAGCTCGTCGTCTCCGCTCCCGGCATCGCCAGCGAGGGCCGCCGGGCCAGCAGCACCACGAGCGCGACCCCAGCCAGCGTGAGCAGCCAGCCGAGCCGGTCGATGTTCGTCGTGCCGTAGTGCAAGCGGACGTGCGTGGACGTGGGCACGACCACCATCAGGTTGGGCGCGACCCGGTACGGCCCGTCCGCGCCGTCGACCTGCCAGTTCGGGAAGTACGAGACCTTGACCAGCACCGGCGTGCCCACCTGGCTCACGTCGAAGCTGACCGAGTCGTCGCCGCTGGTGATGGCGCTGACGGTCGTCGCCGCCACCGGGCGGACCGGGGCCTGCTCGCGCGGCGCGACCCGCGGCCAGCTCGCGGGTCCGTCGGCCGCGACGAACACGTTCCACTGCGACGGGTCGGTGTACCAGCTCATCGCCGGACCGTCAGCCTTCGGGTGGCCAACCGGAGCGGTGTGCGGGTTGCTCTGCCCGTACACCCAGTCGGCGCCCGTGTTCTCGGACGTCACCACCGCGGGCTCGTTCGCCAGCGGCTCGACCAGTGCGCTGTTGCGGACCTCGTACACGTGCCACGCGCCGCTGCTCGCCACCTCGGTGAGGTCGGGGTGGTTCGCCGCCGCGGTCGTGGCTTGCTGGGTGGCCGTGAGGTAGTAGCGGACACCGAGGAGCTGGAGGTGCTTCACGCCGAGGTTGATGTCGAAGCCGCTGTACGGCAGGTTGCGCTGGGCGCACGAGCACTTGGTCGAGAGCTCGGCCTGGTTCACGAAGTGGAAGGGCGTGGTGCCCGAGGCCTCGAAGTAGAGGCCCTCCATCGAGCCGATGCAGCCGTCGGTGAAGTACGAGAGCATCATCGGCGCCATCGGCGTCCCGTAGCGCTCGAGACGAGGGCCGTCGTACTCCCACATCGCCCTCCCGCACCCGCGGTCGCTCCCCACCTGTTGCATCGTGGCGATGAGGTCGTGGAACTCGACGTAGTTCTTGCCCCCCGTCTGATCGCCCGGCCCGGTGCTCTGGTTCTCGAGCCCGCTGTAGTTCCACTGCGCCCACGATGGTGCGGGGTTGGCGTCGGCACTCATGCTGAAGGGCCCGAGCGCGAAGCTGCCGTCGGCCGTCCTGGTCTCGCCCAGGTGGTCGAAGGCCATGAGCGGCAGCCCGACGACGAGCAACGTCACACCGAGCGCCAGCACCGGCGCGAGCGCGTTCACCGCGAACACCGGCCGCTCCGGTTGGCGCGCGCAGAGCAGGGCGATGGCGCGCACCAGCTCGGCCACGCCGAGCGCGGCGAGCAGGCAGAGCAGCAGGTAGTAGAAGGGCAGCAGCCTGGCGTTCCAGAGGCGACCTTCGGGCGCTTCGATGAACGCCACGGCCATGACCAGCGCGGTGATGCCGAGCCAGAGGCCGGCCCGGATGCGCAGCACGACCGAGATGACGAACCCGACGATCGCGAAGGCGAGCACCCACCACAGGCTCTTGGGCGCGAGGAACTGCTTGATGACCTCGTCGCGGACGGCCTTGTGGTCGCCGCTGAAGAGGTCCCACACGTGGAGGTGGCCGAGGGAGGCCGGGATCTTCTCCCACCCCATGTCGTTCGAGTACGCCCGCTGGCCGACGAAGGGCACGAACCAGAACGCGGTCAGCAGACCACCGACAGGCAGGGTGGTCGCCAGCCACCGCAACCGAGCGCGCGCTGGCCACACCGCCAAGGCGGTGATCGTGGCGATGAGCGCGAAGATCAGGGGGATCACGTGGCACAAGCCCGTGAGCGCCAGCAGCACGGCGCCCTGCCACCGGTAGCGGCCCGTCCGCAGGCCGGCGATCAGCACACCGAGGTACAGCACCGCGAACGTCAGGCTGATCGAGAACGAGAACTCGCCGGCGAGCGTGGACGTGACGTTGCCGCCGATGATGTTGCCGGTGTTGTTCGGCGGCTGCGTGTTGAAGAGGAACACGAGCGTCGCGACGGTCAGCAGCGCGGGTGTCGGGAACGGCAGCTTCAGCATCCGCCCGAACACGTAGACCGCCAGCGGCAGTGTGAGCAGACCCGCGACCGAGATGAGCTTGAACGCCACCGCGTAGGGCACACCGATCCCGAGCAATGCGATGACGGCTGCGGCGGTGTACAGCGAGCGTCGCCGCCACGAGCGCACCGGTTGGCGCCGGCCGAGCACGAGGGCGGCGATGACAGCCGCCATCGGCAGCAGCGCGGCCCACCCGCGCAGACCGACGTTCAGGGCCACGATGAACAGCGCGGGGACCACCATGTAGAAGTGGTAGGCGGGGAAGCCGTCGTACCAGTCGGGAGCCCAGCCGCTCAGCCGGAGGTGCGGGAGCAGGTGATCGCGCAGGTAGGCCGGCCCCCAGACGTGGGCACCCATGTCGCCGCCGGTCGGGATCGTGTCGCGCAGCAGGTTCCTCGGCCCGAGCTGGAGGAGCACGAAGACCGTGACCGCCACCACGGCCAGGCCGTCCACCGACCAGCGCAGGATCGTCTGGAGCAGCGACACCGAGCGCTCGTCGAGCTCCCACCAGCGCGGCTCGGTCCAGCCGTCGTCCGCGACGAGGGCGCGGTCATCCTCCGAGAGGCGCGCGCCGGCGGGTTCCTGAGGCTCGTCGAGGCGGCCCGGGAGGGTCTCCATAGGTGAAACCATCCTGACATGCGGACCCCGCACGCCAGCGGTCGGTAGACCGTCCCTCGGGGGAACTACCTCAGCGCGGGTTGGCGCGCGGGCTCGTGGCCCAGGACGCCGGTGAGGTCGACGTCCTCGCCATCACTGCTCCACCACCGCACGTCGCACTTCGAGCACGACCGCATCAGGAGGTCG
>JBEEGB010000018.1:0-3760 GCA_041166585.1 Acidimicrobiaceae bacterium | reverse complement strand
GGTCACCCACGTCAGCCTCGGCGTCGCCGACAACCACGCCGTCGGGTGCATCGCGTCCGGGCAGGTGCTCGGCGCGCTGCAGACGTTGGACCTGACCGACGTCGAGCTGCTCGTGCTGTCTGCATGTGTCCAGATGCCATCGCTGGCGATCCTGGGCGACGTCGCCTCGTCGATCGGCATCCCGGTGATCACCGCCGCCAGCTGCACAGCCGCCGCCGTCCTGCACGCGCTGGCCATCGATCCATCACCGATCCCCGGTGCGGCCGGTCGCGCATGGTCGTTGGCGGCCGCCGGCCAGAGCGCCTCGTCGTGATGGACCACGTCACGACGGAGGTCGCGGACCACGTCGCGGTGGTGACGTTCTGCCGGCCTCCGGTGAACGCGACTGATGAGCAGTCGTGGCACGAGCTGTCCGAGACCTTCCGCACCATCGCCGACTCGCGAGACGTGCGCGTCGTGATCTTCACCGCCTGCGGCAATCGGGCGTTCATGGCCGGCCAGGACCTGAACACCAACCCCTGGGCCGGCGAGAACCGCGGTCCTGCACAGCTGCTCGACCCCGGCCGCGTGGTGCGGGACGCGATGTGGGCCGTGTACGACTGCCCGGTTCCGGTGATCGCCGCCGTGAACGGCCCGGCGATCGGTGGGGGACTGGCGATGGTCGCGCTCTGCGACATCATCATCGCTGCCGAAGGGGCGCGGTTCGGCGTGACCGAGATCAACGTGGGCGTGCTCGGCGCGGCGTCGCAGCTGCTGCGCATCGTCGGCAACCACAAGGCCCGCGAGATGTTCTTCACCGGCGAGCTCGTGCCCGCGGAAGACCTCCGTGCGGCTGGTTGCATCAGAGCCGTCGTCCCCCCCGACCAGCTGCTCGTCGAGGCCCGCGCCCTCGCGCTGACGATCGCGGCCAAGAGTCCCATCGCGGTGCGCCTGGCAAAGGAGTCGATCAACCGCATCGAAGGGTTGCCGCTCAAGGAGGCCTACCGGCTGGAGCAGGACTACACGAACCGGCTGCGCACCTTCGACGACGCCGCAGAGGCCGCGCGCTCGTACATCGAGAAGCGCCCCGGCGTTTGGCGCTGGTCCTGAGCTCCTGCCCGGTTCGGACACTCACTGTCCGGTGCGAACAACCACTAGACAGCACGTCTAGTAAAGGCTAGGTTGGCGGAATGCAGCTCGCACAGGGTGCCGCTCAGGTCCGGGCGGAGTTCGTCGGCCTCGAATCGCCCACCGGCTACGGCCGCGAGGGCTGGGGTGGTCATCCATGCCAGGGCATCTACTACGCGCCGGTGGGTGCGACGCCGAAGGTGGCGTTCATCGCGACCCACTACAACCTCGACTTCACGGAGCACTACCTCGCGCCGTTCATGGCTGAGCGCGGCTTCGGCTTCCTCGGCTGGAACACGCGTTTCCGCGGCGCCGAGGCACTGTTCCTCGTCGACCATGCGGTCGCCGAGATCGGCGCGGGGGTGCGCTGGCTCCACGAGGTTGCACACGTGGACACGGTGGTGCTGCTCGGCAACTCCGGCGGCGCGTCGCTCATGGCGACCTACCAAGGGCACGCCGAGCACCAGACTCTGCAGCCTGGCGCCGGCGGACGGCTCTGCCGCGGCCTCGACGATCTGCTCCCCGGCGATCTCTACATCTCCACGGCCGCGCACCCCGGGCGCGCCGACCTGCTCGCGTACATGATGGATCCGTCGGTGACGGACGAGACCGATCCCGGCTCCCGTGATCCCTCGCTCGACATGTACGACGAGCGCAACGGACCGCCGTACTCGGACGAGTTCCAGCAGCGCTACCGCGCTGCGCAGCTCGCCCGCAGCACTCGAATCACCGCGTGGGTCAAGGCCGAGCTCGAGCGTCTCAAGGGGCTCGGTCTCCGTGATCGGTACTTCAGCCCGCCGCGGCTGTGGGCCGACCTCCGGTTCAACGACGGCTCGATCGACCCTTCCAACCGACCGATCCCGTCTTGCTTCCTCGGCGACCCGAAGCGTGCCAATGCAGGCACGACCGGGATCGGCCAAGTGAGCACCCTGCGCACCTGGCTGTCGATGTGGAGCCTCGAGGACTCGCAGTGCCAAGGGCAGCTGCACCTGCCGGGCATCACGATGCCCTCGCTCGTCGTGGAGGCTGACGCCGACTCAGGCGTCTTTCCCAGCCACACTCGACAGATCTTCGAGCTCCTGGGCTCGGAAGACAAACAACAGCTCACGTTGCCGGGCGACCACTACTTCCGGGCGCCAGAGGGGGCCCGCAAGACGCTGGCCGATGCGATCTCGTCGTGGGTCGAGCAACGCACCTGAGACTTGACTGAACACAACGTCTAGTTAGAATACGACTCGACCAGCCGACTCGGGGGTTGCGTGGTCGATGCACCAAAGGGGGGAGTGCGAAGGTGGCTCAGCTGACGAAGCGGCGTGATCGACGGCCGGAGATCGCGGACGCCGACGCGCCCATTCTCTCCGCCCACGGCTTGTGCCTGGGCTACGGCGGCATGCGCGTCGTCCACGACCTCGATCTCGAGGTGCGACGAGGCGAGGTCGTCGCGTTGCTCGGCGCCAACGGGGCCGGCAAGTCGACGACGCTGCTGGGACTGTGCGGCTACCTCAAGCCGCAGTCCGGGTTCGTCGCGCTCGCAGGCGAGCGCACGACGGCGCCGCTGCATCGTCGGGCGCGCCGCGGCCTTGCCTTCGTGCCGGAGAGCCGTTCCGTGTTCTCGCAGCTCTCGGTCGCGGACAACCTTCGCCTCGGCCAGGTCGAGATCGCAGCCGCGCTCGAGCACTTCCCGGAGCTGGAGCCGCTGCTCGCCCAGCGCGGCGGGCTCCTGTCCGGCGGTGAGCAGCAGATGCTCACGATGGCGCGGGCGCTGTGCCGCGAGCCGACGGTGCTCCTCGCCGACGAGCTGTCGCTCGGCTTGGCCCCACAGATCGTGACTCGGCTCCTGAGCGCGGTCCGGCGGGCTGCCGACGACGGCGTCGGCGTGCTCATCGTCGAGCAGTACGTGCGAGGCGCGCTCGAGGTGGCGGATCGGGCCTACGTCTTGCACCGCGGCCGTGTGGCCATCGAGGGCACTTCCGACGAGCTGCTCGCTCGCCTGCCCGAGATCGAGGGCACCTATCTCACCACATCTACATCTGCACAATCCGAATGACCTACAAGGAAGGAACTGACCACATGAGAGTTCGACGAGGGTGGCATGTGCCGAGAGCGGCAGCAGGAGTGGCTCTCGCCCTCGTGCTCTTCGCGTGCAGCAGCGATTCAAAGACATCGACCTCCGCCGGAGGCAGCAGCTCCTCCAGCGGAGGCACGTCGTCGGCGGCGCTGCAGGATCCGGCCTTCAAGATCGGGCTGGTCGTCCCGACAGGCACTCAGACCGTGAACGAGCCGAGCTCGCTGGCGTCGGCGCAGATCGCCGTGGACGAGGTCAACGCCGCCGGTGGCATCAAGGGCCACAAGGTCGAGCTGGTGACGTGCAACACCAAGAACGACGCCAACGAGACCGCCGCGTGCGCGCAGCAGCTCGTCGACGCGAAGGTGATCGGCTCTGGACCGAACTACTCGCTGACCGGTGGCGCGCAGACCATCATGGACATCCTGCGACCGGCCAACATCGTGAGCATCGGCATCACGCCGTCGAATCTCTCCGAGTACAGCGACCCGTCGGCCTTCCTCATCGATCCAGGCCGCGTGGGCTTGTACTCGACCTGGCCGCAGCTCTGCAAGGACGCGGGCGGCAGCTCGATGTTCATCCCGCACG
>JBEEGB010000017.1:0-2590 GCA_041166585.1 Acidimicrobiaceae bacterium | reverse complement strand
GCAGGATTACAGCTCGGAGGCCCAGTCCTTGGTCTCGAGGAGGTCCTTCACCCGCTTCAGGAAGCCGGCGGCGTAGGCGCCGTCGAACGCACGGTGGTCCCAGGTGAGCGTGATGTTGCCGGTCGAGTGGATGGCGATGGCCTCGCTGCCATCGGCTAGGTCGACGACGACGGGACGACGCTTCACCCCGTCCGTCGACAGGATCGCCACCTGCGGTTGGTTGATGATCGGCAGCGTGAGCGCGGTGCCGAACGGTCCCGGGTTGGTGATGGTGAACGTGCCACCGGTGATCTCGTCGGGCGACAGCTTCTTCGAGCGGGCGCGGGCAGCCAAGTCGCTCACCTCGCGCGCGATCGCCCGCAGCCGCTTCGTGTCGGCATCGTGGATCACCGGGACCATGAGCCCCTTGAAGTCGAGGTCGACCGCGATGCCGAGGTTCACGTAGTTGTGCACGATCAGCTCGGTGTCGGTGAACGTGGCGTTCACCTCGGGGAACTCGCCGATCGCGTCCACGACCGCGCGGCTGACGAACGGCAGGTACGTGAGGCTGAAGCCCTCGCCCGCCTTCCACTCGTCCTTCTGCGCCCGCCGCACCTGCTCGACGGCCTCGTAGTCCACCTCGATCGACACGTACACGTGCGCGGAGGTGGCCTTCGAGCGGATCATGTGCTCGGCGGTGCGGCGACGGATGTTCGAGTGAGGGATGGCGGTGTCGCGCTCGCCCGGGCGCGCCGCGATCGGCGCCGGGACCGCGCTCGCAGCGGCGGGCGCGGGAGCAGGGCGCGCCGTCTCCGGTGCTGGCGCCTTGGCTGCCGGCGCGGGTGCGGCCGAGGGTGCGGAAGGCGGCGCCGCGGGTGCAGCCGCGGGAGCGGCAGCGGGCGCAGGTGCAGGTGCAGGTGCAGGTGCAGCTTCGGGCTGTGCTGTCGACGCGTCGGCGCGAGCGGCCGCGCCGCCTGCCTCGATCACCGCTTGCACGTCGCTGCGGGTGATGCGCCCGCCGGCACCGGTGCCTTGGATCTGTGCCGGGTCGAGGTCGTGCTCGGCGATGAGCCGGCGCACGACCGGCGACAGCAGCCGACCCTCTGCGCCCGAGGACGGCGGCGCGGGCGCGGTCGGCGACGACGGCTTCGACACGTCGCGCGAGTCCGTCTCAGCCGGCGGCTCGGACGTGGCCTCCGGCGTGTCGACCGCGGGCGCCGTGTCAGCCTCGGCCTCGGGCTCTTCGGCGGGCTCTTCTTCGGCTTCCGCAGCAGCTTCGGGTTCAGCTTCAGGCTCGGGCTCGGCTTCGGCTGCAGGCGCCTCGTCCGCAGCCGCGGAGCCGCCGGACGGCGGGCTGTCGGAGATGACCGCAAGCACCGCGCCGACGTCGACCGTGTCGCCCTCCGGCACCTTGATCTCGGCGATGTAGCCGGCAACGGGCGATGGCACCTCGGAGTCGACCTTGTCGGTCGACACCTCGAACAGCACCTCGTCCTCGGCCACCTGGTCGCCCACCTGCTTGAACCACTTGGTGATCGTGCCCTCGGTCACCGTCTCACCCAGCTGCGGCATCGTCACGTCAGCCATGAAGTCCCCTCCCGGTCAATGCGAGCACCGACTCGCCGAACAGCTCGCTCAGCGTCGGGTGCGGCTGGATGAACTGCGAGACCTCGTCCACCGTTGCCTCCCAGTTGACGGCCAGGTAGCCCTGGCCGAGCTGCTCCGTGACCCACGGCCCGACCATGTGCACGCCGAGGATGCGCCCGGCCCGACCGTCGGCGCCCTTCTCGGCGATGATCTTCACGAGCCCGTCCGACTCGTTGATGATGATCGCCCGGCTGTTGGAGGCGTAGCGGTGCTTCGACACGACCACGTCGAAGCCGGCCTCCTTGGCCGAGTCCTCCGAGTGGCCGGCGAAGGCCACCTCGGGCTGGCAGTAGATGCACCACGGGACCTTGCCGTAGTCGACGGGCACCGGGTCTTCACCCAGGATGTCCTTGATGACGAGGATGCCCTCGGCGAAGCCGACGTGGGCGAGCTGAGGCGTGGCGATGACGTCGCCGATGGCGTAGATGCCGTCCTCGCCGGTGCGGCACAGCTCATCGACCTCGATGAAGCCACGGTCGCTCACCTGCACCGCGGCCTCCGCGCCCTCGAGCCCGAGCGACTCGGAGTACGCGCGCCGTCCGACCGACACGACGACCAGCTCGACCTCGATCGACTCGCCGTCGCCGAAGCTCACCGTGGTGGTGCCGTTGCCGGTGGGCGTGTGGCCGGTGACCGCCACGCCGGTGCGCACGTCGAGGCCGCGCTTCTTGAACGACCTGAGCACCACCTGGGTGACGTCGTTGTCAAGGCCGGGCAGGATCTTGGGCAGCGCCTCGAGGATCGTCACCTTGGTGCCGAGGTCGGACATCATCGACGCGAACTCGCAGCCGATGGCCCCACCGCCGATCACGACCGCGCTCTTGGGCAGCGCCTTGATCGACAGCAGCTCGTCGGAGGTGACGACGAGCTCTCCGTCGATGTCGAAGCCGGGGATCGTGCGAGGCACCGAGCCCGAGGCGAGGATCACCGTGTCGGCGGTGATCTCGACGTCGCCCGACTCGCC
>JBEEGB010000016.1:0-4522 GCA_041166585.1 Acidimicrobiaceae bacterium | reverse complement strand
ACCACGCCCGAGCAGATGAAGATGTTTCTCACGCGCATCGGTTTCGGTTCCAAGGCCGTCATCACCGGTGACGTCACCCAGGTGGACGTGCAAGGCGCGCGCAGCGGTCTCCTCGGGCTGGAGAAGATCCTCACTGGCATCGAGGGCCTGACGTGGGTGCACCTGACGAGCAAGGACGTCGTGCGCCACAAGATCGTGCAGGACATCGTCGACGCCTACGAGCGCGCCACGGTCACGCCCTCGACATGAGCGATCCGACGTATCCGCTGACCTCCAAGCGGCGCCGTCTGCCCGACGAGGGCGCGCTCGAGGTGTTCGTGGCCGACGAGCAGGACGCGCATCCGGTCGACACCGCTCGCTGGGCGTTGCTCGCCGAGCAGGTCGTCGAGGCCGAGGGCATCCGGGGGGCCGCCGAGCTGTCTGTGCTGTTCGTCGACGAGACGTCGATGGGCGAGCTCAACCAGCGGTTCATGGGCAACGACGGGCCCACTGACGTGCTCGCCTTCCCGCTCGAGGACGACTTCATCAGCCCTGGCCGCTGGCCCGACTCGGGCACGACGGGACCGGCCGTGAACAGGGGCGAGCCGGTCGACCCTCCGATGCTGCTCGGCGACGTCGTGATCTGCCCGGCCGTCGCCGCCCGCAACGCTCCCGACCACGCCGGCACCTATGACGACGAGCTCGCGTTGCTCGTCGTGCACGGCATCCTCCACGTGCTCGGCATGGATCACGCCGACCCCGAGGAAGAAGCCGCGATGCAAGCCAAGGAGCGCGACCTCCTTGCGCGCTTCCACACCAAGAAGGCGTGAGCACCTCCGAGCTCATCGGGGCGCTGGCGTTCATCGCGCTGGTGGCCTTCGCGGCCGTGCTGGCCATCGCCGAGACCGCGCTGACCCACCTTGGTCGGGCGCGGGCGGCGGCGCTCGTGGAGGACGGCGAGAAGCGGGCCCCGGCGCTGGTGCGCGTGCTCGACCAGCGCGAGCGGGTGCTGAACCCGGTGCTGTTCGTGCTGCTCACCTGTCACCTCGGCGCGGCGACGATCGTCGCAGTGCTGGCGTACAAGCGGTGGGACACGCCCGGCGTGATCGTGGCCTTCCTGGTCGAGCTGCTGATCATCTTCGTGCTGGCCGAGGCGGTGCCCAAGACGTACGCGCTGCTCGCCACCGAGCGCGCCGCGCTGTTCGTCGTCCCGCTGGCGCAGGCCATCGCGCTGCTCGCGCCCCTGCGCTGGATCACCCGCCTCCTGATCGGCGCAGCGAACGTGATCATCCCCGGCAAGGGTCGGGCGCAGGGCATGGCGGTGTCGGAGGAGGAGCTGCTCGCCCTCGCGGGTGTGGCTGTGGAGAACGCCGTCATCGACGCCGACGAGCGGGAGCTCATCGTCAACACCATCGAGTTCGGCGACACGATCGTGCGCGAGGTGATGGTGCCGCGACCAGACATGGTGACCGTGTCATCGGAGTTCCGGGTGGCGGACGTGATGGAGGTGGCGATCCTCAACGGTCTGAGCCGGCTGCCGGTCACGGGCGAGGGCATCGACGACATCATCGGCATCACCTACGCCAAGGACCTCATGCGCGCCGAGCGCGACGGCGAGGAGGATCGCCCCGTCACCGACCTGCTGCGTCCCGCGCACTTCGTGCCCGAGACGAAGCGGGTGGCGTCGTTGCTGCGCGAGATGCAGGCCGAGAAGTACCACATGGCGATCGTGGTCGATGAGTACGGCGGCACCGCGGGACTGGTGACGCTCGAAGACCTCATCGAAGAGCTGGTGGGCGAGATCGTCGACGAGTACGACGTCGAGGACCCCCAGCTCGAGCGGCTGCCGTCCGGCGAGGTGCGGGTCAACGCCAAGCTCAACATCGATGACCTCAGCGAGCTGCTCGGCCTCGACCTGCCGGAGGGGGACTGGGACTCGGTGGGCGGCCTGCTGATCGGCCTGCTCGGCCACGTGCCGGCCGAAGGCGAGAAGGTCGAGATCAACGGCTACCGGCTGAAGGCCGAGCGCGTGGCCGGCCGGCGGATCGGCAGGGTCCTCATCGGCCGGGTCGAGCAATGACGGAGATCAGGTCGGGGTTCTGCACGCTCGTGGGGCGCCCAAACGTCGGCAAGTCGACCTTGCTCAACGCGGTGCTCGGGACGAAGGTGACGATCGTCTCCGACAAGCCGCAGACCACGAGGACACAGGTCCGCGGTGTGCTCAACCGGCCCGACGCACAAGTGGTGTTCGTCGACACGCCCGGCATCCACAAGCCGCGCACGCTGCTCGGTGAACGGCTCAACGACACCGCGACCGGTGCGCTCGGGGGCGTCGACGTCGTGTGCCTCGTCGTTGATGCGACTGCGCCGCTCGGTCGCGGTGACCGGTTCGTCGCGGGGCGGGTGCCGCGCGACGCGATCGTCGTCGTGAACAAGACCGACGTCGCCAAGCCCGACGAGGTGCTGTCACAGCTGGCGGCCGCGGCCACCCTCGACCTGTCCGAGTACTTCCCCGTGTCGGCGCGCACCGGCGACGGTGTCGATGCGCTCGTCGACGCAATCGTCGCCCGGATGCCCGAGGGGCCGCAGTACTACCCGGACGACATGATCACCGATGTCCCGGAGGCGTTCTGGGTGGCCGAGCTTGTGCGCGAGCAGCTGCTGGCCGTCGTGCGCGACGAGGTTCCGCACTCGGTGGCCACCCGGGTCACTGAGTGGGACTGGCCTCGGGTGCGCTGCGAGATCCTCGTCGAGCGCGACTCGCAGAAGGGCATCGTCATCGGCAAGGGCGGCGAGGTGCTCAAGCAGGTCGGCATCGCCGTGCGCGCGCAGATGCCGCCCGGCGTGTTCCTCGAGCTCTTCGTCAAGGTCGACAAGGACTGGCAGCGCCACGCCGAGGCGATGAACCGGTTCGGGTATTAGCTAGGCGGGGCGTCCGACCAGCGACTCGGCGCCGGCGACGATCTCGCGGAGGAACTGCTCGACCTCGGCGCGGTCCTTGGTGCGCCGCATCGGGGGCAGCGCGTTGATCAGCGGCCACCGGTAGCTGGCGGACGCGAGCCTCGGGTCGAGGACGGCCACGACGCCGCGGTCGGTTGCCGAGCGGATCAATCGCCCGGACCCTTGGGCCAGCAGCGTCGCGGCACGGGGGATGTCGACGACCGCGAACGCCTCGGCCCGCGCTCGCTCACGCCTGGCCTGCAGCAGGGGTTCGTCCGGTCGCGGGAACGGCAGGCGGTCGACCGTGACGAGCGAAAGCGTGCGGCCCGGCAGGTCGACCCCCTGCCAGAAGCCCATGGTCGCGAAGAGGCAGGTGGCTTCGTCGGCGAGGAAGGCGGCGACGAGCGCCGGCTTCGGAAGCGAGGCCTGGTCGAGCAAAGCGAACGGGAGGCGGGGGCGCAACGCATCGACGGCCGCCTGCATGGCCCGCCACGACGTGAACAAGGCCAGCGTGCGGCCGCCGGCGGCGGTGATGAGCGCTTCGAGCTCCGCGTGCATCGCCTCCTCGTACCCCGCGGCCCGCGGGTCGGGCAGGGAGGCAGCGCAGTAGAGGAGTGCATTGGTCTCGTAGTCGAAGGGGCTGCCGACGTCGAGCTGCTCGAAGGTGCCGTCGGGCAGGCCGAGGACGCGGGGGAGGGCGCGCTGCAGCGTGGCGCTCGTGAGGACGGCAGTGACATCACCCCAGAGTGGGGCAAGCGCGGCGGCCACGTCGATCGGGGCCACCTTGAGCCGTGGCGCGTGCGGCGGCCCTTCGACCCAGGCGACGTCGGTCTCCGGCACGACCATCGCGGCGGTCAGCTCGTCGGCGAGCGTCATGGCGGCCTTCGAGGCCCGCACCTTGCGCGCCTGCGCGTCTCCGGCCTCGGACTCGACGGCACGGATCGCCGCGATGCAGCGCTCGATTCGGCCGCGACCGACCTCGAGCGCGGCGGCGAGCACCTCATCGGCTCGGCGCACGCGGCGCCCATGGTGCTCGGTGAGCGCATCGGTGAGCTGGCCGGCACTGGCCTCGAGGTCGGCCACCAGCTTGTCGTCGGCGATGAGCGCCTTCACGGTGCGGGCGAGCTGCGTGAAGCTCGAGCCGCTGAGCTCGAAGCCCGCGGTGGCGGAGATGACCTCCTCGAGCTGGTGCGCTTCGTCGAAGACGACGATCTCGTGTTCGGGGAGCACGAGACCCTCGCTGGCGATGTGCATCCCGTAGAGGTGGGTGTTGACCACGACGACGTCTGCGTCCGCGGCCTTGGCCCTCGCCCGTTCGGCGAAGCAGGCATCACCGACCGGACACTTTGTCGCGCCCGGGCACTCCCGGCCCGAGACGCTCACCGCCGCCCACGCACGATCGGACGGCTCGAAGGGCAGATCGGCCCGGTCGCCGGTGTCGGCGCCCACGGCCCACTCGACGAGCTTGAGCACCTCTTGGCGGCTCGCGCCCTCCGCGAGCCCGTCGAAGCCGAGCTGCTCGTCGGCGGCCACGACCTCACGGGCGCGCTGGAGGCACAGGTAGTTGGATCGGCCCTTCAACGACGTGAACGTGAACGGGCGC
>JBEEGB010000015.1:0-5864 GCA_041166585.1 Acidimicrobiaceae bacterium | reverse complement strand
TCGGGACGATCGCGGCCGACGCCGGCTTCTCGTCCACGCAGGCGAGGATGCCCTGACCCTCCTCCACCAGGTCGACAAGCGGTCCAACGAGGATGAGCGGATCGTGGCCGCGGCCCAACACCTCGCTCGCCACCGATCCCACGAAGGCAGCTGACGCGCCCCGGCCGTGGCTCGCCATGCAGGCCACGGCATCGCCGAGGCGACGCAGCGTCTCGTGGATCTCCCCCGCGGGATCGAGGTCGACGACCACCGATCGATGCACGACGAGGCCGGGGAGATCGATGGCGCCGAGCTCGGCCTCGCGCTCGTCGACGTCGTCCTCCTTGGCGACGGTGCTGAGGAGGTGGACCTCCGCGTCGAGCCGTCGCGCCAGCCGCGCGGCGACGGGAAGCGCTCGCTCCGAGAACGTGGAGCCGTCGAGCGGCACCACGATCGCGCGCACGCGCGCCGGGAGCGGGGTCATGCTGTCGCGGCGCCGAACCCGCGGACCTCATCGGCCAAGGTGTCTTCCAGCTTGTGGAGCCTCCACGCCAGGGCAAGCAGCATGATGCCCTCGAACGCCGCGAACCAGCCGATCAGCCACGTGATCGCGAGCGCACCGGCTCCCGGGAAGATCACCAGCAGGGCGGCGAAGATGACGTTGAGAGCCCCGCTGGCCGCGAGCAGCCACTCGCCCCTGATCGCACGACGCAGCCGGATCGCGGTTGCGATCTTCATCGAGCCGGCGACGAGCGCCCATGCTGCGATCACGTACAGCAAGGCGAGCGCGGTGATGCCCGGCCAGAGGAACGTGATCGCTCCGGCCACGAGGCTGACGATCCCCTCCAGGAGGAGCCATCCGCGGCGCTGCTCGGTCCCGGGCTCGCGCTTCGCGACCGCGTACAGGGTGGTCACGCCGTCGATCAGGACGAACGCCCCGAACAGCAGCACGAGCACGTTGAGGGTCAGACCTGGCCAGATGAGGGTGACGACGCCGAACAGCAGAGCTGCCAGACCTCGTACTGCAAAGCTCCGGACGTCTCCGACGATGGCGACGATCATGATGCGCTTCCTCCTTGGTTGTTGTTGGATGCCATTGCGAGCTCAGGCTCAGGCGCCGGGTTCTCGTAGGTGACCACGAGGTCGCCGTCCCGCACGTCGACGGTGATCACCGCGCCGTCCTGCACATCGCCACCGAGCAGGGCGCGGCCGATCCGCGTCTCCACCTCATGGGCGATGACCCGCCGGAGCGGCCTGGCTCCGTAGACAGGATCGAAGCCCTCCTTGGCGATGAACCGCTTCGCCTTGTCGGTCACCTCGAGCGACATGTGCAGGTCCGCGAGCCGCGACCTGACGTCGTTGAACATGAGGTCAACGATCTTTTCGATCTCCGCTTCCGTGAGCGGCTTGAACAGGATGATGTCGTCGACCCGATTGAGGAACTCCGGCCGGAAGTGTCGGCGGAGCTCGTCCATCACGCGGTCGCGCGCATCAGACTTGATCTCGCCGTCGGCGCTCGAGCCTTCGAGCAGGTACACCGAGCCGATGTTCGACGTCATGATGATCACCGTGTTGCGGAAGTCGACCGTGCGGCCCTGCGCGTCGGTGAGCCGGCCGTCGTCGAGCACCTGCAGCAAGGTGTTGAACACGTCGGCGTGCGCCTTTTCGATCTCGTCGAACAAGACAACGGAGTAGGGCTTGCGCCGCACCGCCACGGTGAGCTGTCCACCCTCCTCGTAGCCGACGTAGCCAGGAGGCGCGCCGACGAGCCGGCTCACCGTGTGGCGCTCCTGGTACTCGCTCATGTCGATGCGGACCATGTTGTCCTCGGTGTCGAACAACGCCGCGGCGAGGGTCCTCGCCAGCTCGGTCTTGCCGACCCCGGTCGGGCCCAGGAAGATGAACGAACCGATGGGCCGACGCGGGTCCTTGATCCCAGCCCTCGCTCGGATGATGGCGTCGGCGACCAGTGAGACCGCCTCGTCCTGTCCGACGACCCGCTCGTGCAGCACCTCGTCGAGTCGGAGCAGCTTCTCGCGCTCTCCTTCCTGCAACCGGCTCACGGGGATCCCGGTCCACCGGGACACGATCAGCGAGATCTCCTCCTCGGTGACCACCTCGCGCAGCAGCCGGCGGCCGCCCTGCTTCGACTGGAGCCGCTCCTCCTCGGCCTGAAGCCTTCGCTCGAGATCCGGGAGCAGACCGTGCCGCAGCTCTGCGGCCCGGTTGAGGTCGTAGGCGCGCTCTGCGGCGTCCGCGTCGCGCCGCACCTTCTCGATCTCCTGGCGGAGCTCCTGCACCTTCTTCAGCGCCTGGCGCTCCGCCTCCCATTGCGCCCGCATCGAGTCGGCCTCGGCCTTGAGATCCGCCAGCTCCTTGCGCAGCTCCTCGAGCCGCCGCTTGCTGGCCTTGTCGTCCTCCTTGGCGAGCGCGGCTTCTTCGATCTCGAGCCGCATCACGCGACGGGTGAGCTCGTCGAGCTCGGCCGGCATCGAGTCGATCTCCGTGCGGAGCATGGCGCACGCCTCGTCGACCAGGTCGATGGCTTTGTCGGGCAGGAAGCGGTCCGTGATGTAGCGGTGGCTGAGCACCACCGCGGCGACGAGCGCGCCGTCCTGGATCTTCACGCCGTGGAAGACCTCGAAGCGCTCGCGCAGGCCGCGGAGGATCGACAGCGCATCCTCGACCGAGGGCTCCTCGACCAGCACGGGCTGGAAGCGGCGTTCGAGCGCCGCGTCCTTCTCGATGTACTTGCGGTACTCCACGAGCGTCGTCGCGCCGATCATGTGCAGCTCGCCGCGGGCAAGCATCGGCTTCAGCATGTTGCCGGCGTCCATCGAGCCCTCGCTGGCTCCCGCCCCCACGACGGTGTGCAGCTCGTCGACGAAGAGGAGCAACCGGCCCTCGGCGGCCTTCACCTCGTTCAGCACCGCCTTGAGCCGCTCCTCGAACTCACCGCGGTACTTCGCGCCGGCGATGAGCGCGCCCATGTCGAGGGCGAACACCGTCTTGTCCCGCAGGCCCTCGGGCACGTCGCCTTGCATGATGCGTTGGGCCAGCCCCTCGACGATGGCTGTCTTGCCAACACCTGGGTCACCGATGAGAACAGGGTTGTTCTTCGTCTTGCGGGACAGGATCTGGATGACGCGCCGGATCTCCGCGTCGCGGCCGATGACGGGGTCGAGCTTGCCCGCGCGCGCGTCGGCGACGAGGTCGCGCCCGTACTTCTCGAGTGCCTCGTAGGCCGCCTCCGGCATGGCCGAGGTCACGCGCTGGTTGCCCCTGATCGCGGTGAGCGCCTGCAGGAACTTCTCCTGGTCGAGCCCGTGCTCCCTGAGGCGGCGCCCTGCCGGCGTGTCGGGGCCCTCCTCGAGCAAGGCGAGGATGAGGTGCTCCACGGAGATGTAGTCGTCCTTGAGTCGCTTGGCTGCCTTCTCGGCTGCCTCCAAGAGCCGGGCCAGCCGTTGGGTGATGTGCACCTGTCCGGGCGCGACGCCAGGCCCGCTCACCCTCGGCCTGCGGCCCAGATCCTCCTCGACGTCGGCGCGAAGGCCGTCGGGATCCCCACCGGCCTGCGCCAACAGGCGGGGCACGAGCCCTTCGGGCTGGTCGAGCAACGCTGCGAGCAGGTGCTCGCCGTCGACCTCGGTGTGCCCGAAGCGCAGCGCCTTCGTCTGGGCGTCATGCAGCGCCTCTTGTGACTTCTGGGTCAAGCGGTCGGTCTCCACGTCAGCCTCCAGGGCTTGTCGAAGATGCCTCGCGACCGGTGAGGGCGCGAGGGTTGGCTCGTAGCGCCGCTTCCAGCTCGGCGATGCGGTCGAGCAGATCGACCACGACACCGAGGGCGGCGTAGTTGAGGGCGAAGCCGGCGCGGAGCCGGCGAAGGCGAGCCGCGGCGGCGAGCTGTGAAGGGGGAAAACACAGCTCGCCGTCCGCAGCTGGCCATGCCTCGAGCAGCCCGAGGGCCACGAGGCGTCGCACGAGCTCGGGGTGCAGTCCCGTCGAGCGTGCGAACTGGTCGATGCCGAGCAGGCGCGTGCGCACCATCGCCGTGGTCACCTTCCCCTCCTCGGGTCGAAGGTCGAGGTGCGCGCCAGCTCCTCGAACAGGCGCGTCTCCTCATCGGTGAGCTTCGGAGGGACCATGATCTTGGCCTCGGCGTACAGGTCGCCGGGCGCACCGCGCGGGTTCGGCATGCCCCGGCCCTTCAAGCGAAGGCGCCGACCGCTCGAGGTCCCGGGCTTGACCTTCACCTTGGCCTCGCCCCCGGGGGTGTCGACGGCCACCGAAGCACCGAGCGCCGCCTCCCAAGGGGTCAGCAACAGGTCCGTGTAGATGTTGCGACCTTCGACGCGGTACTTCTTGTCCGACGCGATGCGCACGACGAGGAACAGGTCGCCCGGCGCCGCGCCGCCGGTGCCCTGCCCGCCCTGACCGGCGAGGCGGATGCGTTGGCCGTCGACCACGCCGGGCGGGATCGTCACGTCGTAGGTCCGTTGCCCATCGCCTCCAGTCAGCGTGATGGATCGCTTGCCGCCTCGGTAGGCCTCCTCGACGGACAGGACCAGCTCGGCCTCCTGGTCCGCGCCGGCGATCGGCCCCCACGCCCGCCGGCGGCCCCCGCCTCCGAACATGCCTCCGAACAGGTCCTCGAGGTCGACGTCGTCGCCGCCTGAGCTGAACCACGCGCCGTCGCCAGCCGATCCGCCCCCGAACGGGCTGCGACCTCCGCCACCAGCGCGGCGGCCGCCCGCGCCTGCACCGGCGGTCGCTCGCGCGTACGCCTCAGGATCGACGTCGTCGGGGACGCGGCGGAAGTCATGTCCGAACGCGTCGTACCGCTTGCGGGTCGCCGGATCTGACAGCACGTCGTAGGCCTCGGAGATGTCCTTGAAGCGCTCCTCCGCCGCAGGGTCCTTGTTGATGTCCGGGTGATACGTGCGGGCGAGCTTCCGGTACGCGCGCTGGATCTCATCCGCCGTCGCGTCGCGCTTCACGCCGAGCACGTCGTAGAAGTCCCGCCTGTCGGCCATCAGCCCGAAGCCCGGGACACGACCACTGACGCGGGTCGCAGGGTCGACTCAGCGGTGCCGTAGCCGGGTCGGACCACGGCGACGACGGTCCCTGGGGGTGCGTCGCTCTCGACCGCGCTCACCGCTTCGTGGCGGGCGGGATCGAACGGCTCTCCAGCCGTGTCGTAGCGCGGGTACCCCAGGCGCGCGAGCAGGTCCACCGCCTGGTCGCGCACGGCACGGAGGCCTTGCACGACCGGGTCATCGTCATCGGCGTGCGCCAGCGCCCGTTCGAGGTTGTCGAGGATCGCCAACCACTCCGACGCGACCAGGGCCCGCTCCGCGGCACGCTCGCGTGCCACCTCGCGCTCGTAGCGCTTGCGCAGGTTGTCCAGGTCAGCCAGCGCCCGGAGCAACGCCTCGTTGCGCTGCCCGGGCGCCTCCTCATCGGCCGGCTCGCCGGCCGTCGGCTCGTGATCGTCGAGCGCCTGGCTTCCCGAAGGAAGTCCCTCCCCCTGCATGGCCGTCAGCCGACCGTGAAGTCCGCGTCGATGACGTCGTCGTCATCGGCGGGGGCGGGCTCGTTCTGCGGCGGCCCCGAGTCGGAGGGCCGGGCGGCGCCGAGCCCGTGGAACACCTGCTGCAGCTCGTTGGTGAGCGAGCGCACCTGGTCGATCGGGGCCTCGTCCTTCACCGCTCGTCGGGCGTCGGTCACGAGTCCTTCGGCGCGTGCCTTCTCGTGGACCGGCACCGAGTCTCCGAGCTCGGCCAGCCGGCGCTCCACCTGGTAGGCGATCGAGTCGAGCTCGTTGCGAGCGTCGATCTCCTGGCGCAGCTGCGCGTCCTCCGTCCGGTACCGCTCGGCGTCGCTGA
>JBEEGB010000014.1:0-6460 GCA_041166585.1 Acidimicrobiaceae bacterium | reverse complement strand
TCTGCGGTGCTCGTGCACCTCTCGGGCGGGATGACCGAGGTGCACTTCCACTTCTTCGTGATGCTGGCCGTGATCAGCCTGTACCAGGACTGGCAGCCGTTCTTGCTGTCGATCGGCTTCGTCGCCTTGCACCACGCGGTCATGGGCCAGCTCCGCCCGCAGGACGTGTTCGACAGCCCGGCGGCGTGGCGATCACCGTTGGTGTTCGCGGCCGTCCACGCGTTCTTCGTGCTGTGCGCGTCGGCCGTGTCGGTCGCGTCCTGGGGCATCGTGGAATCCGGCCACCGCCGGGCTCGAGCCCAGCTGGAAGCGAGCGAACGACGCTTCCGCGCGCTCATCGAGCACTCCTCCGATGTGGTCACCGTCTTCGCCATCGATGGAACGGTCATCTACGACAGCCCGTCCAGCACCGCTGTCCTCGGGTACGGCCCCGCAGAACGAATCGGGCGCGACGGCTTCGAGTTCGTGCACGCGGACGACCGGGACCGGGCCATGGAGGTCGTCGCGAACGTGACGGCGAACGGCGGAACGGTGGCGCAGCTCGAGCTGCGCGTCCAGCATCGCAACGGGTCGTTCCGATGGGCAGAGGTGTCGATCACCAACCTCCTGGACGAGTCTGCGGTCGGCGGGTACGTGGCCAACTTCCGGGACATCACCGACCGCAAGAGCCTCGAGGACCAGCTCGCCCATCAAGCGTTCCACGACCCGCTGACCGGACTGGCCAACCGCGCGTTGCTGCTGGACCGCATCGACCACGCCCTCGCCACCCGCCGCCGCGACCCCAAGCGCCAGCTCGCGCTGTTGTACGTGGATCTCGACGACTTCAAGACGGTCAACGACGCCCTCGGCCACCAAGCCGGTGACGATCTGCTGCGCGAAGCCGCCACTCGGCTCACGCTGTGCTTGCGGCCCGGCGACACCGCGTCACGGCTCGGCGGCGACGAGTTCGCTCTACTGCTAGAGGACCTACCCGGACGCGACACCGCGTATGAGGTCGGAGCCCGTGTGCTCGACGCCCTGCAAGCGTCGTTCGCCGCCGAGGGTGAAGAGGTGTGGGTCAATGCCAGCATCGGCATCGCCGTCAGCACCGGCACCGAGGACGCGGCCGCCCTGCTCCGCAACGCCGATCTGGCCATGTACCGCGCGAAAGGCGAGGGGAAGGGCCGCTTCGAGATCTACGAAGCCGGCATGCACGCCATGGTGGTCGACCGCGTCGCCCTCAGAGCCGACCTGCGCCGCGCCGTCGCGGCCGAGGAGTTCGAGCCGTACTACCAACCCATCGTCGACCTCGAGACCGGACGGGTCACCGGTGTCGAAGCGCTGGTGCGCTGGCACCACCCCGAGCGTGGGCTCATCGAGCCTGCGGTGTTCATCCCCATGGCCGAGGAGACCGGTCTCATCATCCCCATCGGCAGCACGGTGCTGCGGCGGGCGTGCACCGATGCCGCCGGTTGGCTCCGAGAGTTCGGCGGCGCGGCCCCTCAGTCGATGTCGGTGAACCTGTCACCCCGCCAGATCCAGGACCCCGGCCTCATCACCGAGGTCGAGCTCGCCCTGTCTCACTCAGGCCTTCCACCGGCGGCGCTGGTATTGGAGATCACGGAGAGCATCCTGCTCGACGACACGGATACCGCGGCAGCCACGCTCGCCGACCTCAAGGCGCTGGGCGTGCGCATCGCTCTCGACGACTTCGGCACCGGCTACTCGTCGCTCACCCACCTCGACCGCTTCCCCGTTGACGTCCTCAAGATCGACAAGTCCTTCGTCGACGCCCTGACCTCCGAGGACGCCGACCGCGCCTCGCTCGTCGGCGCCATCATCAACCTCGGCATGATGCTCGGGCTCCATGTCACCGCCGAGGGCATCGAAGGCTCCGAACAGCTCGCCCGACTGCGATCGATGGGCTGCGAGCTCGGCCAAGGCTTCTACTTCGACAAGCCCATGGACGCCCGCGCCCTGCGCGCCAAGATGAGCGCGATGGGAACGCCGTTTGCCGGCGCCATACCCTCAGCCGGGGGCGTGGTAGCCGACGGGTAGGGCGATGTTGCCGGCGGTTGCGGCCACCTGGATCCTGCGGAAGCGTCGGTCAGATGTCGGAAGGTCATCGAAGTAGATGAGGGCCTGGGAGGCAGCCACGAGGTCGAGCTGCAGGGTTCGAACGTTGACGTCGCCGACCGACCCGCCGTGCTGCGCCACGCCGGCAGCGGCCATCCCTGCCGCGAAGCCGAGGTTCATGCGCGTCACCTCGATCCGCAGCGTCGAGTAGGCCACGTGCGAGGCCGACACGGCTTCCGGAACGAGGAGGTTCGTGATCCGTCGCGGCACCATCACGTCGAAGGGCACCTGGTACGGAACGACACCGACCCAGAAGCCACCTTCGCAGCTGTCGGAGCCCGAGACCGCTCCTCGGGGCCCCACGCAATGCGAGTCCATGCCGTACTCGCCGATCGCAACGGAGCGGCGTTCGAGCCTCGGACGATCGCTGCCCGGCGCCGCGGTGACGTCTCCTTGTGAGAACACCTTCCGACCAAGCATCCGGCGGCCTTCTCGCACGTAGAGGACGGACGGGAAGCCGTGGTTGTCGGTGTAGTCGTCGACCGGCAGACCGAGCTCGGGCATGGCGCGCTCGGTTCGAAGCCAGTGCAGGTACCCGAGCACGAATGCGGCGAGACGGCCTTCGATCTCCGTCCGACGCGCGCGAGGGGCCGTTGGGTAGTCGTGGTTGAAGCCGATGAGGTCGATGTTGACGTCCATCTTCCGGTCGGGAAGGCAGCGCTGCAATCGCATCCCTCGATAGGTGCGGGTCACGCCGGCAGAGTCGGTGATCGTGCACGCGCGTTGGTCGCCGCCGACGTTCACGGTCGCGTACCGGGGACGATCTTCGGGGTAGGTGGACGGAACGGAGTAGTCGGTGCGGCCGCCCACCTGGACGGTGAGGCGGTAGGTGTACGCCTGCTGGAGGCGGTCTGCGGTGGGGGGCGCGAGCGGTTCGCCGTAGGTCGCAGATCCCTCTCGACCGACGACCCAGTCCACGCCCTCGACCCCGACCGCGCCGAGGAGGTCTCCCTCGGGCGTCGCGTCGATCAACACCGCAGCCTGCACCACCTCGGTCCTGGTGCCGTCGGTGACGGTCACCGACGAGACCCGGTCGCCGGCCGTGGTGGCGTGGACGAGCCGCCAGCCGGGGCGGACCTCGATGTTCGGGTGCGTCAGCAGCTCCCGCACGGCCGCGAGGACGACGTCGGGCTCGGCGTAGAGACCGTCCCGGGTCAGCCCCGCATCGGGGTGTCCGACGTAGCGGGCGGCGACCAACCTGCGCAGCTCGTCGAACAGCCCACTCAAGACCGCCGGGCGGATCACGTCGGCAGTGACGCCGTTGGTCAGCATCCCCCCGACGCGCTGGGACGGCTCGATGACGAGGACTCGGGCGCCCTTGCGGGCCGCACCGACCGCCGCGCCGACACCGCCCGAGCCTGCACCGAGAACGACGACATCGATCGCCGCGACGCTCATCGCCATCAGCCGAGAAGTGGTGAGTCAGACTCGCTCGATGATGATGGCGGGGGCCATGCCGCCGCCGGCGCACATGGTGACGAGGCCGATCTGCTTGTCCTGGCGTTCGAGCTCGTCGAGGACGGTGCCGATGAGGATGGCGCCGGTGGCGCCGATGGGGTGGCCGAGGGCCATGGCCCCGCCGTTCACGTTGACCTTGTCGCGGTCGAGGTCGAGGTCGCGCATGAACTTCTCGGAGACGACGGCGAACGCCTCGTTGACCTCGAACAGGTCGATGTCGTCGACGGTCATGCCGGCCCGCTTGAGGATCTTGCGGGCCGACGGCACCGGGGCGTTGAGCATCAGCGTGGGGTCGTCGCCCATGTTCGAGCTGGCGACGACGCGGGCGCGGGGCTTGAGGCCGTGGGCCTTGAGGTAGTCCTGGCTGGCGTAGAGCACCGCGGCGGCGCCGTCGACGACGCCCGAGGAGTTGCCGGCGTGGTGGACGTGGCTGATGTCGAGGTCGGGGTACTTCTGGTTGATCAGCTCGCGGAAGGTGGGCACGCCGTCGGCGAAGCGGTGGTCGGCGACCGCGGGGAAGCTCGGCGCCAGTGCGGCGAGCGAGTCGGCGGTGGTGCCGGGGCGCGGGAACTCCTCGTGGTCGAGGGCCAGGGTGCCGTCGAGGTTGTGGACGGGCACCAGGCTTCGGTCGAAGCGGCCCTCCTTGATGGCGATCTCGGCGCGTCGCTGCGACTCGGCCGCGTGCTCATCGAGAGCCCGCCGGTCGATGCCCTCCATCGAGGCGATGGCATCGGCGCACACGCCCTGGTGCGACTGCGGGTGGATCGACTGGAGGTGGGCGTTGTTGGCGCCCATGGGCAGGAGGCCCTTCTTGGGCAGCGACATCATCTCGGTGCCGCCGCCGATCACGAGGTCCTCGTGGCCGGCCATCACCATGGCGGCCGCGAAGTTGTTGGCGGTGATGCCTGAGCCGCAGAAGCGGTCGAGGGTCACGCCGCTGGCCCGGACGTCGTAGCCGGCGTCGAGCGCGGCCATGCGGCCCAGGTCACCGCTCTGCTCGCACACCTGCGAGCTGGTGCCCCAGATGATGTCGTCCACGTCTGCGGTGTCGAACCCGTTCCGCTCGGCGAGCGCCTTCAGCACGGTCGCGGCGAGGTGCTGGGGGTGGAGGTGCGCGAGCCCGCCCTTGCCCTGCTTGCCGATGCCGCGAGGCGTGCGACAAGCGTCGATGATGTAGGCGTCAGCCATGGTGGTTCCTCCGTGTCTTGCGAACATCGCTGGTCGTGGAGAGCTGGCGGAGGGAGTGGGATTCGAACCCACGGTGGGTTGCCCCACACACGCTTTCCAAGCGTGCCGATTCGGCCGCTCTCGCACCCCTCCAAGACTCGCTCTTCGCGAGCCGCCCCGCCCTCGCAGGTGGCGGCCAGGCGATCTGCGGCACACCGCAGGGTCCGCTGAGAGCTGCTGCCTCCCGGCCCTGACTCGGTTCACGGCCTGCAGTTGCACAGGACCCGGCCGCCACGTGCGAAGGCGGGGCTGTCGCAGGATAGTGGACGCAGGGCGGGCTCCCCACGCCGACCCCGCCGGTAGAGTCGGAAGCCGTGGCCTACCAGTCCCTCTACCGGCGCTACCGGTCGCGCCGGTTCGCCGAGCTGAAGGGTCAGGACCACATCGTCACGGCGTTGCGGAACGCGGTGAAGGAGGACAAGGTCGGCCATGCCTACCTGTTCAGCGGGCCGCGCGGGACGGGCAAGACGAGCACCGCCCGCATCCTGGCCAAAGCCTTGAACTGCACCGCGCTGGCCCACGGCGAGCCCTGCCTCGAGTGCGAGTCGTGCATCGCCATCGAGGCCGGGACGAGCTTCGACGTCCACGAGCTGGACGCGGCATCGAACAACGGCGTCGAGGCGATCCGAGACCTCATCGCCAGCACCGCGCTGGCCAGCCCCGGCCGCTCGAAGGTCTACGTGCTCGACGAGGTCCACATGCTCTCGGCTGGCGCCGAGAACGCGTTCCTGAAGACGCTGGAGGAGCCACCGCCCCACGTCCACTTCGTGCTGGCCACCACCGACCCACAGAAGGTGAAGCCCACCATCCGCAGTCGGACGCAGCACTTCGAGTTCCACCTGCTGCCGGCCGACGTGCTCGAGCACCACGTGCGGTGGGTGATCGCGGATGCCGGCCTCGACGTCAGCCCCGATGCGATCGACCACGTGCTGCGGGTTGGCGGCGGCTCGGCCCGCGACACGCTCTCCGCGCTCGACCAGGTCGTGGCGGCGGGAGGGACGGCCGAGCGCGAAGTGGGTGTGGACGAGCTGGTCGAAGCCCTCCTCGAGCGCGACCCGGGCCGCGCGCTCGTCGGTGTCGCTGACGCGGTCGCGGTCGGCCGCGACCCTCGCATCCTCGGCGAGCAGCTCGTCGGCCGGCTGCGCGACGTGTTCCTCGCGGCCATGAAGGTTCCGCTCGATCACATCCCCGATGGCGATCGTGACCGCGTTGCGGGCTTCGCCGAGCGCTTCGAGCGTCCCTTCATCACCCGGTCCATCGAGGTGCTCGGCGAGGCGTTGGCGAAGATGCCTGAGTCGCCGGAGCAACGCATCCTGTTGGAGACGGCGCTCGTCCGCCTGGCCGATGTCGAGGCCGACACGTCGACGGCGGCACTGCTGGAGCGGATCGAGCGCCTCGAGCGCGCGCTTGCGGGCGGCGCGGTCGCGTCCTCGTCTCCCGCGACGATGGCCGCCGCGGCGCCGTCACCATCCGGCGCTCGTCCCGCGGCCGCCGCCCGCAAGGCGCTGGCCGAGCAACGGGCGGCGGCGCCACCGCCGCGAGCGCCGACCCCCGCCAAAGCGGCGGCCGCGCCGCCAGCTGCGGCTGCTCGACCTGCTGGCGCGGCGTTGGACCTCCCGACCCGAGACGAGCTCACGTTGGTGTGGGGCGACACGCTGCT
>JBEEGB010000013.1:0-2552 GCA_041166585.1 Acidimicrobiaceae bacterium | reverse complement strand
CCGCACATGTCGCAGAGCACGCCGCCCTCGTCGAGGTCGAAGGCGGTGAACGGACCGGCCTCGTCGCCGCAGCGGGCGCACATGTCGAGCATGGGGTGGAACCCCTCGAGCGAGAGCAGCTTCCAGAAGAACGCCGCGCTCACCAGCGGGTTGGGGTTCTCGGCCAGGGTGCGCAGGGCACCGACCAGCATCCGGTAGAGCGCGGGGTTCGTCTCGCGCTCCTGCGCGACCTGGTCGGTCGCTTCGAGCATCGACACCGAGTGCGTGAGGCAGCCGTAGTGCTCGCGCAGGGCCCGGTTGGAGTCGATGGTCTCGGTCTGGGTGACGATGTCGAGCTCGCGACCCCGGTAGCACTGCAGGGCGACGTGGCTGGTGGGCTCGAGCCGAGCCCCGAAGCGGCTCCCCGGCTTGCGGACGCCCTTGGCGACGGCGCGGATCTTGCCGTGACCCTGGGTGAGGATGGTGACGATCCGGTCCGTCTCCCCCAGCTTGATCGTGCGGAGCACGACCCCCTGGTCCCGGTACAGGTTCACTACACCAGTGTAGTTCTGCTCCCACCCTCCGAGCATGTGTCGATCCGGTGTCGTCGGCGACACTCGATCGACACATGTTCGGTGGTGTCGGCTACTCGATGGCGCCGAAGCGGCGTTCGCGGCGTTGGAACTCCGCGACCGCGGCGAAGAGGTCGGGGCGACGGAAGTCGGGCCAGCGCGTGTCCGTGAACACGAACTCGGAGTAGGCCGTCTGCCAGACGAGGAATCCGGCGGTGCGGGTGTCGCCGCCCGTCCGCACGAGCAGATCGGGATCCGGGAGGTCGGGCGCGTACAGGTGTGCGGCGAGCGCGTCCTCGTCGATGGCGCCCGGGTGGAGCGCGCCCTCGCGCACGGCGACGGTCATCGCCGCGAACGCGTCGACCAGCTCGGCGCGGCCGTCGTAGTCCATCGCCAGGGTCAGGGTCATGCCGTGGTTGGCCGCGGTCATGACCTCGGTCTCCTCGATCGCCCGCTGGAGCCGTCGGGGCAGGCGGCGGTCGGGTCGCCCGAGGCACCGGATCCGGACCCCGCGCTCGTGGAACCCGTCGCGCCGGTCGAGCAGCACACGTTCGTACAGTTCGAGGAGCTCCTGCACCTCGGCGATCGGCCGGCACCACCGGTGGGCCGGGACCGCGTCGACGGTCAGCCAGCGCAGCCCGATGGCCAGGGCGCCTTCGACCACGTCGACCAGTGCCTCCTCGCCGGCGGCGTGGCCGCCGTCCTCGATGACGATCGCCACGTGGCCGGGGACGCGGTGCAGGTCCAGCTCTGCGGGTGACACCCGCGCAAGCTATCCGACTGATCGATCGAGTTCTGTGGGCACAGAGGGCACCGCTACGCTCCCGCCGATGGGTCCGGTCGATTCCGTTCCGCCGTCCCGCGCTCCGCGCACGGCTCCACTGCATCGCCGCATGAGGCAGGTACCGAGCTCCTGGACCGCGGTCGTCAATCCCGCCGCCGGGCGCGGGCGCGCCCGGTCCGCCCTCCCCCGCATGGTCGACGCACTCGCCGATGCCGACCTGGACGTCGCCATCCACCTCTCGGCCGACGCCGACGACCTCGTCGCGATCGCCCGCCGCGCGTTCGACGCCGGACGCGGCGTCGTGGCGTGCGGGGGCGACGGCACCGTGAGCGCGCTCGCCGGTGTCGCGGCCGAGCACCAGGGCGTGCTCGGGGTCGTGGCCGTCGGCTCCGGCAACGACTTCGCCCGTCAACTCGAGCTCCCGCGGCGAGACGTCGACGCCGCGGTCACCGTGCTCGAGACGGGGCACGTGGCCGACGTCGATCTCGGGCGCGTGCACACCGCCGACGGCCGCGCGCAGTGCTTCACCACCGTGGCCAACACCGGGTTCGACGCAGTGGCCAACCAATGGGCGAACGGCGTGACCTGGACGAGCGGGACCTCGCTGTACGTGCTGGCGACGCTGCGCACGCTGATGACCTACCGACCCCGTCACTTCCGCATCGTGCTCGACGACGAGGTCGTCGAGACGGAGGCGTGGCTCGTCGCCGTCGGCAACACGCGCTCGTACGCAGGCGGGATGATGATCACGCCCGCGGCCAGCGTGCACGACGGCCACCTCGACGTGTGCGTGGTCGGCCCGGTCGCTCGCGCCGACTTCCTCCGCACGTTCCCGTCGGTGTTCCGGGGCGAGCACGTCCGTCACCCGCTGGTGCGCACGTGGCGTGCCGCGTGCGTGTCCGTCGAGGCCCTCGACCGGGGGACGCCGGCCGACATGTGGGCGAGCGGCGAGCGCGCCGGACCGCTCCCCGCCCGCCTCGAACCGGCGGCGGGTGCGCTCGCGGTGATGGTCCCGGCGACGCGACCTACTTGACGGTCAGCGTGCCTTCCATGCCCTGCGCGCGGTGCCCGGTGATGCTGCAGTAGAAGGTGTACGTGCCGGGCTTCAGGTCGATCTTCTTCGACTGCGTCCCGCCACCGCCGTCGGCCTCGAGACTGAAGCCTTGGTACGCGCCGTCGAACACGAAGTCGTGGATGCCGCCGTTCGCGGTGAGCTC
>JBEEGB010000012.1:0-5143 GCA_041166585.1 Acidimicrobiaceae bacterium | reverse complement strand
AACGAGCGCCCCGATCTGATCGTGAGCGACATCATGATGCCGAAGCGGTCGGGCCTCGAGCTGGTGGCCGAGCTCAAGGGCGACCCCGACACGAGCGACATCCCGATCATCCTGCTGTCGGCCAAGGCGCAGAACGCCGACGTCCGCTCCGGGCTCGACTCGGGCGCGGACGACTACGTCACCAAGCCCTTCGAACCGCTCGACCTCGTCGACCGCGTGAACCGGTTGCTCGAGGCCCGGGCCTCGCGACGCCCGTCCTGACCGCGGAGCCACTCCCGTGATCCGTGACGTCCTCGAGCAGTCGCTGCGCGGCGCCCTTGAAGCGGTCGGCGTCGCACCGCCCTCAGCCGTCGCGCTCGAACGTCCGGCGCGTCGCGAGCACGGCGACTGGTCGTCCAACGTGGCCCTCGCCTCTGCGAAGGCAGCCGGACGCAACCCGCGCGAGCTGGCGACCGAGCTCGCGGCGCACCTGAGCGCGAACCCGCCTCCGCACGTCGAGCGCGTCGAGCTCGCCGGACCAGGCTTCGTCAACTTCCACCTGCGTCCTACGTGGCTACAAGACGTCCTCACCGACGTCGTGTCCCTCGGTGTCGAGAGCTACGGCCGTCACGACTTCGGCGCCGGCGAGCGGGTGCAGGTGGAGTTCGTGAGCGCGAACCCCACGGGCCCGATCCACGTCGGCAACGGGTGGTTCGCGTCCTATGGCGACGCCGTGGCGAGGATCCTCGAGCGGACTGGCCACGACGTGACGCGCGAGTACTACGTGAACGACACGGGCGGTCAGATCAGACGGCTCGGCGGCAGCGTGCTCGCTCGCCGCGGAGGGACGCCGATTCCCGAAGGGGGTTACCCGAGCGCGTTCGTGAAGGGCTTGGCGTCGGCCTACGACGGTCCTGACGACGAGGCCGAGGCCGGACGCTGGGCTGCCGGACACATCCTCGGCTTCATCCGCCACCAGATGCACCAGGTGCACATCGACTACGACGAGTGGTTCAGCCAGGCCTCGATCGAGGAGAGCGACGCGGTCGACGAGACGATCGCACTCCTCGACGAGAAGGGCTACTTGTTCGAAGAGGACGGCGCGCTCTGGATCCGCACCGCAGACCTCGGCGACCCGCGCGAGAAGCGCGTCCTTCGCCGGTCGGCGGATCAGGGCGGCGACTACACGTATCTCGCCGGCGACATCGCCTACCACCGCAACAAGTTCATGGTCCGCGGCTTCGATCGCGTGATCAACGTCTGGGGCGCGGACCACCAAGGCCAGGTGTCGAGCCTCAAGGCTGCGGTCGCCGCGCTCGGCATCGACCCGACCCGCCTCGAGGTCCGCATCGGGCAGATGGTGTCGCTCGCCGGCGGACGCATCGGGAAGCGTCTCGGCAACGCCGTCGACCTCGATGACCTCGTTGACGACATCGGACCTGACGTCATGCGACTGCTCTCGCTCACGACGTCGATCGACCAGGCGCCGACGATCGATCTCGACAAGGTGCGGGCCGACTCGAGGGAGTCGCCCGTCTTCTACGTCCAGTACGCGTACGCGCGCATCGCCTCGATCGGCCGGTTCGCCGCGGAGCGCAAGATCGAGCGGCGTCCGATCGAGGACGTCGACCTGGCGCTTCTCGTGCACGAGCGTGAGCTCGACGTCCTCCGCAGCCTCTCGGAGCTGCCCGACGTCGTGCTCATCGCCTGCAACGAACGTGCTCCCCACAAGATCACCACGTGGGTGCGCGAGCTCGCCGATCGCTTCCACGGCTTCTACCACGACTGCTACGTCATCGGTGAGGGCGTCTCGCCCGAGCTCACCCAAGCCCGGCTGTGGCTGGTCGAGTCGGCCCGCATCGGCCTGGCCATCGGCCTCGACCTCCTCGGCGTCTCCGCCCCCGAGTCGATGTGACCCCCCACCCTTGCGAATGTTGGATGCGAACGGTGCGAATTCCGCAACGTTCCCTCCGAAGTTCGGTGGTAGCGGGGTGGGGCGCGTGAGCGGGCCGCTGCCGGCGCACCTCCTTCCCGACAGCGCCGCGGTGGGGGCGGACGGGTGGCTCACGGTCGGGGGCTGCTCGGTGCGGGCTCTGGTAGCGGAGCACGGCACCCCCCTGTTCGTCTACGACGAGGAGCACCTGCGGGTGCGATGCCGCGAGGCGGTGGCCGCGTTCCCTGGCGGGGCCGCGTACGCGACGAAGGCGTTCCTCTGTCTCGCCATGGCGCGCCTCGCGTTCGAGGAGGGCATGCAGCTCGACGTCGCCACGGCGGGCGAGCTGCACGTCGCGCTCGCAGCAGGAGCGCGCGGCGAGCAGCTGGTGATGCACGGGAACAACAAGTCGACGGACGAGCTGCGCCGCGCCCGTGAGGTGGGCGCGACCATCGTCGTCGACTCCTTCGACGAGCTCGACCGCCTCGATGCCCTCCACGCCGAGGACGGCATCGCCCCCCGGGCCCTGCTGCGCATCACACCCGGTGTCGAGGCGCACACGCACGAGTTCGTCCAGACCGGTCAGGACGACTCCAAGTTCGGGTTCGGCATCGCCAGCGGCGCGGCGGAGAAAGCGCTCGCGCGCAGCCGGGCGAGCGCGGCGGTCGACCTTCGGGGCATCCACATGCACATCGGCAGCCAGGTCTTCGTCGCCGACTTCTTCCACCAGGCCATCGAGCTGCTGGCGCCGTTCGTCAACGAGCTCGGGCTTCCCGAGCTGTCGATCGGAGGCGGCCTCGGTGTCGCCTACGTCGAGGGCGAGGAGGCCCCGTCGATCGCCGAGTGGGGCGCGTCGGTGCACGATGCGTGCGAGCGGGCGGGCATCACGTCGCGCATCACCGCCGAGCCGGGCCGTGCGATCGTCGCGAGCGCCGCGATCACCGTGTACACGGTCGGGACCATCAAGGAGCTCCCCGGCATCCGCACCTACGTCTCGGTCGATGGCGGGATGAGCGACAACCCCCGGCCCGTGCTCTACGGCAGCGGCTACGAGACCTTCCTGCCCCGGGCCCCCTTCGCGGCGCGCCCTCGCGAGGTCCGCCTCGTCGGCAAGCACTGCGAGTCGGGCGACCTGCTCGTGCGCGAGGCGGCCGTCCCCGACGACCTCGCCGTGGATGACCTGCTCGCCACCCCGGTCACCGGTGCCTACGGCCACTCGATGGGCTCGAACTACAACAAGGTGCCGCGCCCGGCCGTCGTGTTCTGCCGCGACGGCGTCGCCCGCACCGTCGTGCGGCGCGAGGTGCTCGACGACCTCATGCGCCTCGACGCCTGACCGGCTCGGCATTCTGTTCGTGGGCGACTGACCCGCCCGTCTACCGTTGCCGCCCGTATGGGCGAGACCGTTCGTGTCGGAGTGCTTGGGTGCGGCAACGTCGGAGCCGCGCTCATCCAGCTGCTCCAGACCCAGGGCGACGAGATCGAGGCCCGCACGGGGCTGCGGCTCGAGGTGACCCGGGTCGCGGTCCGGAGCGCTTCACGCGAGCGCCCTGTCGAGCTCGCGGAGGGTGTGCTCACGACCGACGCGGCCGGGGTGGTCAAGGACCCGGAGGTCGACATCGTCGTCGAGATGATCGGCGGCATCGAGCCGGCCCGCGAGCTCATCGTGGCCGCGCTCGAAGGCGGCAAGCCGGTCGTCAGCGCCAACAAGGAGCTGCTCGCCAACTTCGGCGCCGAGCTCTTCAGCGCCGCGGAGAAGGCCGGGGTCGACCTGCTCTTCGAGGCCGCGGTGGCCGGCGGCATCCCGCTCATCCGCCCGCTGCGCGAGTCGTTGGTGGGCGAGCGCATCACGCGGGTCATGGGCATCGTCAACGGCACGACCAACTACATCCTCACCCGGATGAGCGAGGAGGGCGCCGACTACAGCGACGCCCTGGCCGAGGCCCAGCGGCTCGGGTACGCCGAGCGGGATCCCACCGCCGACGTCGAGGGCTTCGACGCTGGCGCGAAGGCAGCGATCATCGCTTCGATCGCCTTCGGTGTGCGGGTCGTCGCCGGTGACGTGTACCACGAGGGCATCAGCGGCATCACCGCCGCGGACATCGCGTTCGCCAGCCGCCTCGGCTACGTGGTGAAGCTGCTGGCGATCGCCGAGCGCGTCGACGGCGAGGTCGGCGTGCGCGTCCACCCCGCCATGGTCCCGGTCGCCCATCCGCTGGCCAGTGTGCGTGAGAGCTACAACGCGGTGTTCGTCGAGGGCGAGGCGGTCGGCAACCTGATGTTCTACGGGCGGGGCGCCGGTGGCATGCCGTCGGCGAGCGCGGTGCTCGGCGACCTCATCGACGCTGGCTCGAACTTGCGTCGCGGCTCGAGCGCCTCGGTCGGCGCGCTGGCCAAGGTCCGCATCCGGTCGATCGACGAAGCCTCATCGGAGTACTACCTGAACCTCGAGGTGGCCGACCGGGCCGGCGTGCTGGCCGCGGTCGCGGGTGTGCTCGCCGCGCACGATGTTTCGATCAGAGCGATGGAGCAGGACGGCCTCGGCGACGAGGCCCGCCTCATCTTCATCACCCACACCGCCAGGGAGTCCGACGTCCAAGCCACGCTGCGCGACCTGCGCGAGCTCGACGCGGTCGACCGGATCGGGTCGCTGCTGCGGGTGATCAGTTGAAGTACGTGAGCACGCGGGGGAGCGCCCCGCCGCTCGAGTTCGGCGACGTCCTGCTCGAGGGCCTCGCTCGCGACGGCGGCCTGTACGTCCCCGAACGGGTGCCGCCGCTGCCGGACTTCGAGGGCGGCTACACCGATGTGGCGACGGCGATCATGCAGCCCTTCGCCGAAGGCACCGACCTCGCCCCGATGGTGCAGGCGGCCTATGCCACCTTCGATCACCCTGAGGTGTGCCCGCTCGTCGAGCTCGGCGACGGCTTGTGGGTCCAAGAGCTGTGGCACGGACCAACTCTGGCGTTCAAGGACGTGGCGCTGCAGCTCGTCGGTCGTCTCTTCGACGACGAGCTCGCCCGCCGCGGCGAGCGGGCGACGATCGTGGTCGCCACATCAGGCGACACAGGTTCTGCCGCCATCGAGGCGTGCGTCGGCCGCTTGACGCTCGACATCGTGGTGCTCCACCCTGAAGGCCGAACCAGCGACGTGCAGCGCAAGCAGATGACGACGGTCGACGCACCCAACGTCCACAACGTCGCGGTCATGGGCACCTTCGACGATTGCCAG
>JBEEGB010000011.1:0-4129 GCA_041166585.1 Acidimicrobiaceae bacterium | reverse complement strand
CGACGTCCGCATCGGTTCCATCGACACCATCGAGCTCACCAGCGACTTCAAGGCCAAGGTCACGATGTCGGTGAAGAAGGACGTGCACCTCGCGACCGACGCGGTGGCCGAGCTGCGCACGACGTCGCTCCTCGGCGAGAAGTTCATCGCCTTGCGCGCCTGCGACGCGGCCCAGGGCGACACCGGCTGCACGCCCGGCGCGCGGGAGCTGCAGAGCGGCGACGAGATCAAGAAGACCAAAGCCGCGCCCGAGCTCGAGTTCGTCGCGGAGCAGGCCGTCGACCTGCTGGGTGGCGTCGTCATCAGCAACGGCGTCGCGCCCGACCTCCAGGTGCTGATCAAGACCGGCTCCGAGGCGTTCGCCGGACGCGGCCCCGAGCTGCGAGGCCTGCTCGAGGACCTCTCGACCATCAGCGCGACGCTCGCGGACCAGACCACCAACATCGTCACCATCCTCGATGGCCTCGACAAAGCGACGACCACGCTGGCGACGAACGCACCTGAGCTCGACCAGCTGCTCGTGAACCTGAGCCAGACCACCACCGTGCTCGCCGACAACCGCCAGCAGGCCGTCGACACGCTCAAGTCGCTGACCCGTCTGGTGCAGGCGCAGGAGGACCTCGTCTTCAAGCCCTACCTGCAGCAGGTCGACCGCCAGGTGAAGGAGCTGGACGCGATCCTCACCGAGGTCACGCAGGGTCGGCAGGAGGTCGGCACGCTCCTCGATTGGATCGACCGGTTCGTGTACAAGATCCCCAAGGGCGTGCAGAACGGGTTCGCGCGCGTCTACGGCTGGTTCGCCTTCTGCCCAGGACCGGACTGCTAGGTGGCGGCGACATGAACAAGCGGATCCTCGTCAACTTGATCTTCTTCCTCGGCGTCTTCTTCGTCATGCTCACGTGGGCCGTGCAGAACATCGTGAGCATCAGGGCGATCGACCAGCCCTACGCGATCAAGGGTGAGTTCGTCGCTGCGTCCGGCGTGATGCCCAACGCGGAGGTGGCCTACCTCGGGGTGCACTACGGCCGGGTGACGAAGGTCGAGCGCCAGCCCGAGAAGGTCCTGATCACGATGGACATCGACAAGGGCAAGCACATCCCGAAGCACTCACTGGCGCGCATCTTCCGCAAGTCAGCGATCGGCGAGCCCTATATCGACTTCCAGCCGCCGAAGGACTTCAACTTCACGACAGCTGGCACCGGCGACTACATCAACAAGGGTGACGTCGTGCCCATGGAGGAGACCCGCAACCCGCTCGAGTTCTCCGAGCTGCTGCGGTCCGCGGGTGCGTTGCTCAGCCACATCGATCCCGAGCGCGCCGGGACCTTGGTGCACGAGCTCGCCCTCGCGCTCAACGGGCGAGGCGATTCGTTGCGGACGCTGACGAAGTCGACCGACACCCTCGCGGCCACGTTCGCCCAGAAGACCGACGTGCTCGACAGGCTGGCAACGAACAACACCAAGCTGACCGGTGTCTTCGCCGCGCACGCCACCGACCTGGGGTCCTCGATCACCAACCTCAAGCTGCTCGCGGACTCGCTGAAGAACGCGAACGGCAACACCGCGGTGCTGCTCGACCAGGGCTCCGAGCTGATGGGCCAGCTCGCTGACCTGGTCGCGTCCGAGAAGACGAGCCTGGACTGCACGCTGCGCGACCTCGGCAACCTGATCGACATCACGTCCACACCGGCGCGGCTGGCGGGAACGAGCAACCTGCTCGACAACGGGCCGCTCGCCTTCGGGCAGGTGTACGGCAGTCGGGATGTGCTCGCGGACGGCGTGTGGGTGCGGGTCAACCTGTTGGCGAGCCCAGGCAACCCACCGGCGAAGTACGACCCGCCCCACGAGCTGCCGGCGGTCCCTCCGGTCGCGCCGTGCACCTCGACGATCGGTGCGCTCAGCCACGGACCCGACTTCGTGCCGTCGCAGTCGAGCGGCCAGCCGCAGTCGCGCTCGCTCCCGGCGACCGGCGCCGCCGCCATGGCCGGTGTCGCGGCCATGCTCCTCGCCGCCGGCTTTGCCTTCCGATGGGTGTCGCGTGCCGCCCGAGGATGACGACGACCCGTCCCCAGCGGACACCGAGCCTCCTCGTGGGCGGGCCGCGCTCGGAGTCGCCGTCGGCGCGGCCATCGTGTTCGCGCTGCTCTCGCTCGGGCTGACCGTCCTGCTCGTCAGCAAGAAGGACGACGCCAGCACGAAGGAGCGCACCGAGGTCGCCCTCCGCGCGACTGCGGTGGTCGAGGCCCTCGCCACGCACGACCCGAGCCAGCCCGACACCGGCCGGGCCACCATCGAGCGCTACGCCAACCAGACCGTCCTGGGCATCTACGACGCCGCCCTGGAGGGGATCACCGCGGCGTTCAAGGAGACCGGCCTGGCCGCCAAGCTCCAGATCGATGAGACCTACGTCGGGGACATCAACAGGGGAGAGGTGGACGTCGCCCTCATCGGGACGGTGGTCATCACGCCCAAGGACGGGACCACTCGGCCGCCCCAGCCCGGCCGCTTCTTCCGGGTGCACCTGGTGAAGCTCAACGGGGAGTGGAAGGTGGACAACGTGGAGTTCTCCCAGCTGACCGCCGCTGGTGCAGCGGGGTCCGGGTCGCCGGCCCCGGCCACCACCAGCACGTCGGCCCCACCGATCGTCACGCCGACCAGCACCCCGTGACCCGGGTGCGTGAAACGCGGAACTGGTGTGTATCCTCGCCCGCCGCCCCACAGCGGCCCCTGATCCCGGAGCACCCCCCGCAACATGGCAGATGACCCTGAGGACGACCTGGTTGAGGTCGACGAGGAGTTCGAAGAGGAGATCGACCTCGACGAGGCCGATCTCGACGAGGCCGACCTGGTCGACGACGAGCTGGTCGACGACGCCCTCGTCGACGATGACGATGCGCTCGTCGACGACGAGATCGCCGATGACGTGCTGGTAGAGGACGTCGTCGAGGAGACACCCAAGCCGGCGGCGTCCAAGGCCGCCGATGACGACGCCGAGGAGGACGATCTCGAGGAGCCCGACCCCGATGACGTCGAGGCCGACCTCACCACGATCCTGAAGGACCGCATCGCGGCGGCCGAAGAGGAGGAAGACGACGACGAGGACGAGGTCGTCGACACCGACGACCGGGGCGACTCGAACAAGATCCAGCCCCGCCGCCCGGGTGAGTTCGTCTGCCAGAGCTGCTTCCTGCTCAAGTCGCAGACGCAGCTGGCCGACCCGAAGCGCAAGCTCTGCGCCGACTGCGTGTAAGAGTTCGCGGATGACCTACCGCAGCGTCGTCGTCGGCACCGATGGCTCGGACACCGCGGAGCTGGCGGTCCGCCACGCGGGCAAGGTCGCGGCCGACAACAGCGCTCGGCTCGTCATCGTCACCGCCTACGAGCCGCACGGCGACGAGATGGTCACCAAGGAGGCGCAGGCGCCGGAGGACATGCGGTGGCTGCTCACGGACCGGGTCCAGGCCGAGGCCGTCGCCAACCGTGGTCGTGAGATCGCCAGGGAGCTCGGCGCCACCGGGATCGTCGCCCAGGCGATCGCCGGCAGCCCACCCGACGTGCTGCTCGAGGCCGCGCACGACTTCGCCGCCGACGTGATCGTCGTCGGGTCGAAGGGTCTCACGAGCTCGGTCCGGTTCGTCCTCGGCAGCGTCGCCAGCTCGGTCAGCCACCACGCTCCGTGCGACGTCCTCATCGTCCACACGGTCTGATTCTCGAGCAGCAACACGATTACGCCGGGTCGCCGCATATCGGCCAACATGACGGGGTGAGCGACAAGAAGAGTCCCGTCGAGCAGGCGATCGACCTGTTCTTCTTCGCCCCCCTGGGGCTCCTGCTGAACGTGGATGAGGTGCTGCCGCAGCTGGTGGAGCGGGGCCGCCAGCAGGTGACCATGGCCCGGATGTTCGGGCAGTTCGCGGTGCAGCAGGGCCAGACGGAAGCGACCAAGGCGGTGGCCAAGGTCCAAGAGCAAGCAGCGGAGCTCGCGGGCCGGCGCGCGCCGAAGCCTCGCCCTGCACCAGCAGCGGCGCCCGCCGTGGCTGCCAGCAACGCAGCCACCACGCCCCGCGCCCCAGCGCGACCAGCCCCCGCGACCGGACCGGCGGCGGCGACGCTGGCCATCCCGGACTAC
>JBEEGB010000010.1:0-2885 GCA_041166585.1 Acidimicrobiaceae bacterium | reverse complement strand
TGCGCGACGCAGGTCCTCGACGACGTCGAGCGGCTCGACGTGCTGATGAACAACGCCGGGGTCATGGCGATCCCGCTGCGGCGCACGGCTCAGGGCTTCGAAGCCCAGCTCGGCACCAACCACCTCGGCCACTTCGCGCTGACGGGCCTGCTCCTGCCCGCGCTGCTCCGGGCCGACGCACCCCGGGTCGTGAACACGTCCTCCCAAGCCCATCGGATCGGCAAGATGCGCTGGGACGACCTCCAGTGGGAGAAGGGCTACCGCAAGTGGCTCGCGTACGGGCAGTCGAAGCTGGCCAACCTCCTCTTCACGTTCGAGCTCGATCGCAGGGCGAAGCTGGCGGGCACCCCGCTCGTGTCGGCGGCCGCTCATCCGGGCTACGCGGCGACGCACCTGCAGGCCGTCGGTCCCGAGATGGCAGGCAACTCGCTGATGGCCCGAGCCATGACGATGGCCAACAGCGTCGTCGCGCAACCCGACACGATGGGCGCCCTGCCGCAGCTCTTCGGCGCGACATCGCCGACCGTGCGCGGGGGTGAGTACTTCGGGCCCGACGGTGCGTTCGAGACCCGCGGCTACCCGACGAGCGTCAGGGCTTCGTCAGCCGCGAACGACACCGCCGCCGCCGAGCGGCTGTGGAGCCGGTCAGAGGAGCTGACCGGGGTCACGTTCGACTTCGGCTGACCGACGCTCGGCTCACCGTCGCTGACTAGGCCCCGATGACGTCGGGGCGGCCGAGGCCGTTCGCCTCGCACATGCCGAAGTAGACGTCCCGGATGAAGCCGGCGTCGATCACCGTCTCGACGTTGCCATCGGCGTCGAGGTTGAGGTTGGCGCCGTAGATGGCGAACCACACGTCGGTGAGCTCGTCGTTCTCGGCCGGCACCGTGAGCGTGTGGATCGAACCGGCGGGCTCATAGAGGTACGACCCGGCGCGGTTCACCTCCGGGTACTCGGCGTACTTCCAGCTGCCGGCGATCGTGAACGCGAAGACCGCCCCCGTGTGCTTGTGCGTCTGCACGACCACGCCCGGCTCGAAGCGCGTGCGGATCACCCACAGGCCGACCTCGATGTCGATCTGCAACAGCTGCAGGTGCGACCCGTCCCCGAGGGCGACGAAGGGAAGCTCGTCCTCACTCCGGTGAATGGCGCGCGGCAGCTCGATGGTGGACATGAGAACCTCCCGTTCGGTCGAACCCGATTGGGAACAGTAGCGACGGTAGGGAAGGTCAGCCGGAGGAGCGGGTGCGCTTCACGTCGTACATCGACGCGTCGGCCCGCGCCAGCAGGTCACTCGGGCTCACCTCTCCGGCACGGGCCACCGTGGCCCCGATGCTGACCCGCGGCATGAGGCTGTGGTGACCATGCGCGATCGGACGTTCGACCGCTGCTCGCAGGCGCTCGGCGACCACGTCCGCCTCGCTCGCGTCGCGCACGTTCGAGGCGATCACCACGAATTCGTCGCCGCCGCAGCGAGCAACGAGATCGCCGGACTGGACCGCCGAGCTGAGCCGCATCGCCGACTCGATGAGGACGCGGTCTCCTGCGTCATGCCCGGCTGTGTCGTTGACGGTCTTGAGGTTGTCGAGGTCGAGGAACAGGACGGCGAACGCACCGTCATCGCTCCGCAGCCGGTCGGCGAGCTCCTTGTCGAGCAGCCGCCGGTTGGGCAGGCCCGTCAGCGCGTCGTGGTTGCTGAGCTCGATGAGCTTCTGCTCCATCTCCTTGCGCGCGGTGATGTCCTGCATCTGAGAGATGAAGTGCAGAGGTTCGCCCGACTCCGATCGAACGAGCGACACGCTGAGGAGGATCCACACCATCGAGCCGGAGGCATGGAAGTACCGCTTCTCCATCGAGTACGCCTCGATGGAGCCATCGAGCATCTGGTTGACGTAGTCCAGATCGGCGTCGAGGTCGTCGGGATGGGTGATCTCCTGAAACGTCATGGCCGAGAGAACCTCGGCGGGGAGGCCGACGAGCTCGCAGAGCGAACGGTTCACCCGTTGGAACGATCCGTCTGGCGCCACCAGGGCCATGCCGATGGGTGCAGCCTCGAACGCCAACCGGAACCGCAGCTCCGCCTCGGCGAGCTCGCGCGCGTGCTCACGCCGTTCGGTGATGTCGCGCAGGGACACGATCATGCCCCCCACGCCAGCGTCGTCGACCCGGTTGGTGGCGACAGCCTCGAGCCAGACGTAGGAGCCGTTGGCCCGGCGCACTCGCACCGGGAGGGGCGACGACCTCCTGCTCCCAGCGTGGTTTGCCGCCAGTCGGGTGGCCACCACCGCGAGGTCGTCGGGATGGATGTGGTCGAGCACCTCGCGCCCCATCCAGGCCTCGATCGGATCACCCAGGAGGCGCTCGGCCGCCCGGTTCACGAACACGACGCGGCCGGCGTCGTCGAGCACGACGATGACCTCGCTCACCTCGTCGACCACGGTCTGGAGCAGGGCGAGGTCCACTCCCGAAGCGATCGCCATGCTCGACCATCGGCCGAAACGAGGTGAAACTGATCCGCTCAGCTCATTGACGCTTCATTGGGCCGCGACCTGCGTGGTGCTCAACGCGATCGTGAAGTGGAGGTCGAGGCCCGTGAGCATGAGCAGGTCGAGCGCCTGCTTGCTGGGTGAGCGCAGCGTGAGCGAAGCGTTGGTTGATTCAGCAGATGCCTGCGCCTCGAGCAGCGCCGCGAGACCGTGCGAGTCGATGAACGTCACGCCGCTGAGGTCGATGACGTAGGCCGACCCGGCTCGGAAGGCGTCCATCCAGCTCGAGACGAGGTACGCCGACGCCATGTCGAGATCGCCGATCAGCCTCAACACCAGCTCGCCGGATGCGTTGCCGCCAACCGTCGTGGACAGATCGATGGCGGGCATTCTGAACCG
>JBEEGB010000009.1:0-6191 GCA_041166585.1 Acidimicrobiaceae bacterium | reverse complement strand
CCCACGCTGATCTTGCGCTTCTGGGCGACGTACACCCGCACGAGCTGGTTGACGCCGGGCGGGAGCTCGTGGTGCTCCTCGCGGCTGAAGACCTTCACGTCGATGACCTTGCCGGTCTCGCCGTGAGGGACCTTGAGGCTGGTGTCGCGGACCTCGCGGGCCTTCTCACCGAAGATGGCGCGCAGGAGGCGCTCCTCCGGGGTGAGCTCGGTCTCGCCCTTCGGCGTGACCTTGCCGACGAGCACGTCGCCGGGGCCGACCTCGGCGCCGACGCGGATGATGCCGCGCTCGTCGAGGTCCTTGAGGATCTCCTCGGAGAGGTTCGGGATGTCCCGCGTGATCTCCTCAGGACCGAGCTTGGTGTCGCGAGCGTCGATCTCGTGCTCGTGGATGTGGATCGACGTGAGCACGTCGTCCTTCACCAGGCGCTCGCTCAGGATGATCGCGTCCTCGAAGTTGTAGCCCTCCCATGGCATGAAGGCGACGAGCAGGTTCTTGCCCAGCGCCAGCTCGCCCATGTCGGTGGAGGGGCCGTCGGCGAGGACGTCGCCCTTCTTGACCTTGTCGCCTTCGAACACCAGCGGCTTCTGGTTGATGCACGTGTCCTGGTTGGAGCGCTCGAACTTGAGGAGGCGGTGGTGCTTCTTCTTGCCGCCCTTGTACTCGACGACGATGTGGTCACCGTCGAGCTCGGTGATGGTGCCGTCGTCCTCGGCGAGGATCATGTCGGCGGCGTCGCGAGCGGCCTTCGCCTCGATGCCGGTGCCCACGTAGGGAGCCTCGGCCCGGACGAGCGGCACGGCCTGGCGCTGCATGTTGGCGCCCATGAGCGCGCGGTTGGCGTCGTCGTGCTCGAGGAACGGGATCAGCGCGGTCGCGACGGACACGATCTGCTTCGGCGAGACGTCCATGAACTGGACCTCTTCGGGCGGCACGTTGGAGATCTCCGTGGTCGCCGCGAAGTACACCTCGCGCTCGAGCTGCAGCTTCAGGTCCGACAGGGAGCTCGCCTGCGGCGAGCGCCGGGCGAGGATGCGTGCGTCCTTGAACGTGCCGTTCGCGTTGAGTGGCGCGTTCGCCTGGGCGACGGTGTACAGCTCCTCCTCGTCGGCGGCGAGGTGGACGATCTCGTCGGTCACCTTGCCGTTGGTCACGCGGCGGTACGGCGTCTCGATGAAGCCGTAGTCGTTGACCTTGGCGTAGGTGGACAGCGCGCCGATCAGGCCGATGTTGGGGCCTTCCGGCGTCTCGATCGGGCACATGCGGCCGTAGTGGGAGAAGTGGACGTCACGGACCTCGAAGCCGGCCCGCTCACGCGACAGGCCGCCCGGGCCGAGCGCGGAGAGGCGACGGCGGTGGGTGAGCCCCGAGAGGGGGTTGACCTGGTCCATGAACTGGGAGAGCTGGCTGGTGCCGAAGAACTCCTTGATCGCGGCGACCACCGGCCGGATGTTGATCAACGTCTGCGGCGTGATGGCCTCGACGTCCTGGGTGGTCATGCGCTCCTTGACGACGCGCTCCATCCGGGACAGGCCGATGCGGACCTGGTTCTGGATGAGCTCGCCGACGGAGCGGATGCGGCGGTTGGCGAAGTGGTCCTGGTCGTCGAGGCGGTAGCCCGGCTCGCCGTTGGCGAGGTTGAGCAGGTACGTCGTGGCGGCGAGGACCTCGCAGCGGCTGAGCACCGACTGGTCGGACGCGGGCAGGTCGAGGAGCGGGAGCTCGTCGGCGCCGTTGCCGGACAGCGTCGGGAACAGCTGCGCCAGCTTGGCGACCTCGGGACCGAGCTTGCGGTTGAGCTTGTAGCGACCGACGCGGGAGAGGTCGTAGCGACGGCTCTCGAAGAACGCGTTGCGGAAGTAGGCGCGTGCCGACTCGACCGAGGGCGGCTCGCCGGGGCGGGCGCGCTTGTAGATCTCGACGAGCGCCTCGTCGCGGGTGGGCGCGAGGTCGCGGTCCTTCTCCCACTGGCCCTCGAGGAAGTCGAAGTGGCGCACGAACGCGTCGAGGAAGCCGGGCGCGTTCTCCTCGTCATAGCCGAGCGCGCGCAGGAGCACGAACAGGCTCAGGCGGCGCTTGCGGGCGACGCGGGTGCCGGCGGTGACGTCCTTGCCCGGCTTCTGCTCGACGTCGAACTCGATCCACTCACCTCGGTAGGGGTGGACCGTGCCCGTGACGAGCTGGTGCTTCGTCAGGTTGCGGAGGCGGAACCGCTCGCCCGGCTGGAAGATGACGCCGGGGCTGCGCACGAGCTGGGAGACGACGACGCGCTCCGTGCCGTTGATCACGAACGTGCCCTTGTCCGTCATCATGGGGAAGTCACCCATGAAGACGGTCTGCTCCTTGATCTCGCCGGTGGAGGCGTTCATGAAGCGGGCGCGGACGAAGATGGGCGCGGAGAAGGTCATGTCCTTCTCCTTGCACTCCTCGACGGTGAACTTCGGCGGTGGCCGGAGGTCCTCGTCTTCGGGGTCGAACTCCAGCTCGAGCTGGAGCGTCTCGGTGAAGTCCTTGATCGGGCTGATGTCACGGAACGTCTCGGCGAGCCCCTTGTGCAGGAACCAGTCGAAGGACAACCGCTGGATCGCGATCAGATCGGGAAGGGGCAGGGCCTCGTCGAGGTTGGCGAACGAGTACCGCTGCCGAGAAGCAGTGCGAGAAGGCAAAGTGGTCCTAGCTCTCGTGAATGCGTGCCGGCCGGACGTCGTGGCCGCTCAGGCGCGCAAGGTCCCCGCGAGCGAAAACGGGAACACAGACACAGAGCGGCACGGCAACCAGGAAGCCTAGGACACGGCGCGAAGAAGAGCAACCCGTCGAATCACGGCCGACAGGCAACCCGAATTGGCGGTCCCGAGGGCCCGGCAAGTTGCGAGGACAGTAGGGCGAAAGGCCTTCTACGTCAAGGGTTTGCGCGCAACGCCAGCAACGACGGTCGCCCCGGCGTGACCCGCGCGCCCTCGGGCACACAGGTCACGCCGGAACCCACGATCACTTCAGCTCGACGCTGGCCCCGGCCTCCTCGAGCTGGGCCTTGGCCTTCTCGGCGTCTTCCTTCGAGGCCTTCTCGAGCACCGGCTTGGGCGCGGAGTCGACGAGGTCCTTGGCCTCCTTGAGGCCGAGGCTCGTGAGGGCCCGCACCTCCTTGATGACCTGGATCTTCTTGTCGCCAGCCGCGGTGAGGATGACGTCGAACTCGTCCTTTTCCTCCTCGGCCGGAGCGGCATCGCCGCCACCACCAGCCGCGGGGCCGCCGGCGTAGGCGACGGGCGCAGCCGCGGTGACGTCGAAGCGCTCTTCGAACGCCTTCTTGAGCTCCGAGAGCTCGAGCACCGTCATGCTGGCGATGGAGTCGAGGATGTCGTCGGTGGAAACAGCCATGGTGGTCATTGCTCCTGAGGGGTGTCGTCGGCGGAAGCATCCACCGGGGTTTCGGGATCGGTCTCGGTTGCGGTCTCGGCGGCCGGCTCGGCCACCGCGGTCGGGGCGTCGGTTGCAGGCGCTTCGGCGGTGTCGGCCTCGGCGACGGGGGCTTCGGCGGTGTCGACCTCAGCCTCGGCGGCTGGGGCTTCGGCCTCGGCAACGGGCTCGGGCTCGGGTGCCGCGGCCGGGGCGGGAGCCTCGGTCGGGGCGTCGGGGCCGCCGCCCTTTTCGATGAGCGCCTGCAGCGCGTAGGCGAAGTCGCGGGGCACCGCGGCGAGCAGTCCTGCGAACTGCTGCATCGGCGCAGCGAACAGCCCGGCGATCTGGGAGAGCAGCTGCTCGCGGCTGGGCAGGTCGGCGAGCGCCGTGACGTCCGCGCTCGTGATGATCCGGGTGCCCAGCAGGCCGCCCTTCACCACCAGGGCCGGGTTCGTCTTGCCGTAGTCGCGCAGCGTCTTGGCCACCGCCGCGGCGTCACCGCCGACGAAGGCGATGGCGGTCGGTCCGGTGAGCAGGTCGTCGATCTCGAGGCCGAGATCGCGGGCGGCGAAGCGCACGAGCGTGTTCTTGTAGATCTTGTACTCACCGCCGGCAGCGCGCAGGGCCCTGCGCAGCTCGGACATGGCGGCGACGTTCAGGCCGCGGTACTCGGTGAGCACGGCCGCGTCGGAGCCCTGCAGCTTCTCTCGGACCTCGGTGACGACCGCGACCTTCTCGGCACGGGGGTTGTCCACTGGCACCTCCTCTCGTTGTCTCGGTGCACGCGAAAGCGCGGGCACACCGAGTGAGGCTCGGAGGTGTCCGCCTCGTCAGGCGACCCCAAGGGGTCTTTCAGCACCAGGTGCACCGGATGTCTTTGGCGAGCAAAGCTTGTGTTGTGGGTTGCGGACGTTAGCCCGCGACCTCGTCGACCTTCAAACGGTTGGGGTCGACCTTGATGCCAGGGCCCATCGTGGTGGCCACCGTGATGCGCTTGAGGTAGCGGCCCTTCGACGAGGCGGGCTTGGCTCGCTGCAGCTCGTCGAGCACGGCGCGGAAGTTGTCCGAGAGCTTGTCCGGCTCGAAGCTCGCCTTGCCGATGGGCACGTGGACGTTGCCGTAGCGGTCGGTGCGGTACTCGACCTTGCCGCCCTTGAACTCCTCGACCGCCTTGCCCACCTCTTGGGTGACCGTGCCCGTCTTGGGGTTGGGCATCAGGCCGCGCGGACCGAGGGTGCGGCCGAGACGACCGACCATCGGCATGAGGTCGGGGGTGGCGATGGCGACGTCGAAGTCGAGCATCCCGCCCTCCACCTGTGCCGCGAGGTCGTCGGATCCGACGAAGTCGGCGCCGGCGGCACGAGCCTCGGCCGCGGCATCACCGTTGGCGAACACGGCGACGCGGACGTCCTTGCCGGTGCCCGACGGGAGGGCGACGGTGCCGCGCACCATCTGGTCAGCCTTGCGAGGGTCCACGCCGAGGCGGACCGCCAGCTCGACCGTCTCGTCGAACTTCTTCGTCGACGTCGACTTCGCGAGGTCGATGGCCTCGGCCGGCGAGTAGAGGTGCTCGCGATCGAACGTTCGGATCGCGTCTTCGAACTTCTTGCCGTGTGGCATGTGCGCTCCCTTCGAGCTCCCTCGGTGTCCCGCTGCTCCGTCGGCGAGGTGCTCCGGCGGGGGGTGGTACGTGTTCGACGACTGTGTTGCTACACGACCTTGAGGCCCATGGACCGTGCCGTGCCGGCCACCTGCTTCTTGGCCGCGGCGAGGTCGTTGGCGTTGAGGTCAGGCATCTTGATCTGTGCGATCTCGGCGACCTGGGCGTCGGTGACGGTCCCGACCTGGGTGCGGCCCGGCGTCACCGAGCCCTTGTCGAGGCCAGCGGCCTGACGCAGGAGCACCGGGGTGGGCGGCGTCTTCAGGATGAACGTGAACGAGCGATCTTCGAAGACCGTGATCTCGACGGGCACGATCGTGCCCCGCTGCGACTCGGTCGCCGCGTTGTAGGCCTTGCAGAAGTCCATGATCGCCACGCCGTGCGGGCCGAGCGCGGTGCCGACCGGGGGCGCGGGGGTGGCCGCGCCGGCAGGGATCTGGATCTTGACGACGGCCGCGACCTTTTTCTTGGCCATGATGCGTGCTTCCTACCTAGAGAGGGGGACGGGAGAGTCTGCCAGCGAGGGCTAGAGCTTCGCCACCTGGGAGAACTCCAGCTCGACCGGGGTCTCCCGACCGAAGATGTTGACCAGCACCTTGAGCTTGAGCTGGTCCTCGTTGATCTCGATGATCTCGCCGGAGAAGTCGGCGAAGGGGCCTTCCTTGACGCGGACGGTCTCGCCGGTCTCGTACTCGAGCCGGGGACGGCCCCGCTTGGCGGCCTGCTCTTCGTGGTCGGCGGCGACCAGGAGGAACTTCTCGACGTCGCGCCGTGACAGCGGCGACGGCTTGGCACCCTGCCCGACGAAGCCGGTGACACCGGGCGTGTTGCGGATGACGTACCACGAGTCGTCGTCGAGGTCGCAGCGCACGAGCAGGTAGCCGGGGAAGACCTTCTTCTGGACGACGACCTTCTTGCCGTTCTTGAACTCGACCGAATCTTCCATGGGGATCACGACCTCGAAGATCTGATCTTCCATGTTCATCGAGGAGATGCGAGCCTCGAGGTTCTGCTTGACCTTCTTCTCGTACCCCGACTGCGTGTGCACCACGTACCAGCGGCCGGCGCGGTCATAGGGGCTCTCGACCGGCGCGATCGCGGCCTCGTCCAGGAGCTCGTCCTCGGAGAGGAC
>JBEEGB010000008.1:0-6671 GCA_041166585.1 Acidimicrobiaceae bacterium | reverse complement strand
AAGTCAGCACCGAACAAACGAAACCTCAGGCCTTCATGCCGCCGTCGATGGTGAACTCGGAGCCGGTGCAGTAGGCGCTGTCGTCGGAGGCGAGGAACAGGGCGAGCTTCGCCACCTCCAGCGCCTCCGCGGTGCGGCCCATCGGGATGCGCTCCATCACCTGCGGCATGATCCCCCAGCGGGAGAACTCGTCGAGCATCGGCGTCTCGATGATCCCGGGGTGGATCGAGTTCACCCGCACGTTGAACGCGGCCAGCTCCATCGCGGCCGAGCGGGTCATGCCCCGCACGGCCCACTTGCTGGCGGCGTAGGAGATCATCCCCGGTGAGCCACCGAGGCCCGCGACCGACGAGATGTTGATGATCGACCCGCTCTGACGCTCGACCATCGTGGTGGCGACCGACTTCATGCCGAGGAACGTGCCGAGCTGGTTGACGTCGACGACGCGCCGGTACTCCTCCTCGGTGGTGAGCACCATCGGGTTGATGGCGAAGATGCCGGCGTTGTTGATGAGCACGTCCAGCTGACCGTGCTCGGCGAGCACCGCGGCGACGACGGACGTCCACTCCGCCTCGCTGGTGACGTCGTGGTGGTGGAACGTCGCCCTCGCGCCGATCTCCGCGGCGGTGGCCTTCCCCTCATCGTCGAGCACGTCGGTGAGCACCACCGACGCACCCTCAGCCGCGAAGAGGCGCGCTTCTTCGGCGCCCTGGCCACGCGCCGCGCCCGTGATGAGCGCGACCTTTCCGTCGAGTCGTCCCATACCCGCGAACCTACTCAGAGCAGAGGCGGGGGGCCTTCGGAGTGCTCGTGGGTCACGGCGAACAACACGCGGTCGAGGATGAAGAACTTCGCCAGCCACAACACGCCGAAGCCGACGACGTTGCCGAGGTTGACCAACAGCTTGTTGCCGGGCCACTGGCGCTCAAACCAGTACACGCACAGCGTCGACAGCAGCAGGCCGAGGAACGTCATGACCCAGAACGGGATCACCTCGGCGTAGAGGTTGCTCTTGCCCCGCTTGCGCCACACCCACGCCCGGCTGAGGTAGTAGGTCGGCACCGTGCTGATGCTGACCGCCGCGATGTTGGAGGCCACCCCACCCCAGTCGAGGATGGAAGCGAAGAAGAACAGCAGGCTCTGGCCCATCGTGACGCCGACGACGGACGTCATGCAGTACTTCCAGAACTTGCGGACGATCGGCAGCTCGTAGAGCCGCGCCGCCCACCCGGGGAGCCAGCTCGGCACGTCGGTCTGCTGGGTCCTCACCGTCGCCACCGCGCCAGCGTATTGGGCGCAGACCCTCGATCAGGAACGCGACTTGCGGGCGATGGCTGGGATCGTGCGGAGCAGGATCGTCAGATCGCCCAGCAACGACCAGTTGTCGATGTAGCGGTTGTCGAGCTGCACCCGCTCCGGCAGGGACGTGTCACCCCAGTAGCCGTGCACCTGGGCCAGGCCGGTGATGCCGCCGACCATGCGGTGGCGGTCGTTGTAGCCGGGGATCGACTCGCCGAGCGGGCCGGCGAAGTGGGGCCGCTCGGGGCGGGGGCCCACCAAGGACATGTGGCCCCGGACGACGTTGAGCAGCTGGGGGAGCTCGTCGATGCTCGAGCGGCGCAGGAACCGCGAGAACGGGAACGGGCAGGCCTCGTGCGGCAACGAGAACGCGGTGTCGACGTGGTCCACCGGGAACGTCCGGAACTTGAGCATCGTGAACGCGCGCCCGCCCTTGCCCACCCGTTGCTGGCGGAACACGACCGGGCCCGGGCTGCTGACCTTCACGCCGAGGGCGGCGACGAGGAGCACCGGCGAGAGCACGATGATGGCGAGCAGTGCGCCGACGATGTCGATGGCCCGCTTGGCCGCCGTGGCGAGCCGTCCAGGTCCGCCGCTCCACGCGGTGTAGAGCAGGTAGGCGTCGAGCTTGTCGACGAGCACGCTCGATGGCGCCGGCAGCACCTCGGCGAGTCGGGGGAGGACCTGGACCCGCACCCCGGCCATGCGGCTGGCTTTGACCGCGGGCAGGACGTCGAGGTCGCTGGCGCCTGATGCGACGATCACCCGGTCGACGTCGAGGACGTCGATGAGGCTCGACACCGCGCCTTCGTCGAAGCCGTCCTCGAAGCCCCACCCCGCGCCGGCCGTGCCGACGACCTGGAGCCCGTACTCCGGGCGGGCGTCGAGCCGTTGGACCAGGGCGGTCACGAACGTCTCGTCACCGATCAGCAGCGCTCGTTCCATGAAGCGCCCGTGGCGGCGAGCGGCGCGCACGATCGAGTAGGTGACGGCGCGCACCGCCAGGATGGCCACGACCGCGACCGTGCCGAGGCGCAACAGCTCGGCGGCGTCGCTCTCGCCCACCGCCACCGGCGTGACCACGAGCATCGCGATCGCCATCGGCGCCAGCAGCTCGGGCAGCTGCTCGAGCACCCGCATCGACGGGCGCAGGTGGTGGGCGCGGGCGAGCAGGAGGCCGACGGGCAGGGTCGCGACCAGCACCGCAGCCCGCCGGTCGGCCAGACCCATGAGGAACATCGCACCGACGACGGCGACGACGTCGCCCGCGATGACGGTGAGGGACCCTCGCGACGGCGCCGGGCGATGGCCGTAGGTGCGGTGGCCGTCGGCGCGGATCGCCGCTCCGGCGCTCGGCGTGCGGGTAGGCGAAGGCTGGAGCACCTGCTCCTCGGTGCTGGCGGACTGGTCGTCCGTCATCGCTGCCTCTGCTTGCCGTCGAACAACCCCAACGCCCCGATCCCCCGTCATCTCGGAGACCCTGCATCGTAGACACGAATCACGAGACGGCCATCCTCCCGGGCTTCCCCCGGGTACTGGTTCGTCAACGGGGGCGGGACTTCCTTGTCCGGAAGTACGCCGGGGCGGTGCTGAGCCGGGCGGCCAGGGGCCGGGGCAGCAGCCGGTGGAGCCGGCCGAGCCTGAACCCGAACCAGCAGGCCGCAGCGTGCGCGAGGGTCCGGGTGACCGGGGCCGCCACCCCCGCTGCCTTCATCGCGGCGATCTGCGCTCTGACCAGCTTGCCGCCCTCGCGATCGGGGCGTCCGAGGTAGTCCTCGAACCACCGCTCGCTGCTCTGGAAGACGCCGATGTCGAAGTAGCGGCGGACGTTCTGGGCGTAGGAGTCGTCGTGGGAGTGCTCGACCCGCGCGCCCGGGACGTAGGCGATGCCCCACCCGGCCTGGAGCAACCGGGCGGCCGCCCAGCGGTCCTCGCTGCCGATGATCGGGTCGGGGAACCCGCCGATCGCCTCGAGGGCGGCGCGGCGGTACGCGGCGAACGCGTTCGAGCAGAACGCGGCGCGCACCCCGAGCGCGGGGACGTCCTCGCTCGTGCGGTAGGCCGGGTCGGCCGGGTAGTTGAAGGCGCGGTGGGCGCGAGCCAAGGGACCGGCGTCGGGGTGAGGGAGCTGGCGACCGTACGCGGCACCGGCTTCGGGACACGCCAGGAGACCCGCGGTCAGGGCCTCGAGCGTGAGGTCGTCCGCGGGGATGGCGTCCTGGGTGAGGAACACCACGACGGAGGCCGTGGTGTGTTGGAGCGCGAGGTTGCGGGTCCCTCCGTGGTCGAAGTCATCGCGCCTGATCGAGATGACCCTCGCGCCCGCCTCGGCCCACCGAGCAGGCGAGCCGTCGGTGGAGTCCGAGTCGATCACGATCAGGTCTCGCGGTTCGAGGCTCTGTATGCGCAGCGCGGTGAGCATCCGCTCGACCCATCGGCCCGGGTCGAGCGTGGGGATGCACAGCGCGACATCCGCGCCGCTCGCCGTCACAGGCCGGCTCCGACCGCGACCGTCTTCGCCAGCAGGTACACGAGCATCGGAGCGCGCCGGCCTCGCGGCAGCGATGGCTTCCTCCACAGTCGCCACTCGTTGACGAGCGATCGCCGGCGCACCCACGGCTCGATCGACGAGCGGTCGATCTGCAGGTTGCCCCGGCCGTGGTGCACGATCAGGTCCGAGACGAACACCCTGCGCCAGCCCGCGGCAGCAAGCCGGTAGGAGAGGTCGACGTCCTCTTTGAACATGAAGAAGCGCTCGTCGAACACCGCGCCGTCGCGCGCCACGTGCTCGAGCGCAGCGCGGCGGGCGACGAGCGCGGCTCCGCACACGGCCGGGACGTCCTCGGGCGGGCCGTCGTACTGACCGCCGTCGCGCTCGCCTTGCCCACGGTCGGCGATCCGTCCCCACCACGCCTGGAAGATGCCGGTGCTGTCGATGCGACCGGTCGGTTGCAACGTCGCTTCGTCGAGCTCGAGCAGCTTCGGGCCGATGGCGCCGACATCGGGCGCGGCGTCGAGGTGGCGCACCGCTCCCGTGATGAAGTCGGGGTCGACGACCGCGTCCGGGTTGAGGAAGAGGACGTACCGCGTGTCCGGCACCGCGCGGTAGCCCAGGTTGCTCGCGGCGCAGAACCCGAGGTTGGCCGGCTGCCTGAGCACGCGCACGGAGGGGTGACGCCGCTCGACGCGCTCGAGCGATGCGGTGGACGTCGACGCGTTGTCGACGATCAGCACGTGGTCGGGAGGGTTCGTCCCCTCCACGAGCGCGTCGACTGCGGCCTCGAGCACGGGCGCGGGGTTGAACGTGACGATGACCACCGCGAGGTCGGCGACGGCCCGGTCGGTCATCGGCCGATGAGCAGGTCGTGGGCGGCGCTGCGCCAGCCGTGGCCGAGGGCGTGGTACCGGCCCTGCACCAGCCCGGCGGCGACGGGCCAGACCCTGCGGACGGCGCGCCGGTCCAGCCCTGCCCGCTGTTCCAGGAAGCTGACCTTGCGAGCGACGAGGTCGAGGCGGCGCGGGTCCGCGACGCCGTCGGTGCGGGTTGCGGCCAGCTCGAACATCGCCAGCTCGTCGTCGCGGACGCCGGCATCTCCGGCATGGCTGGCCACCAGCGCCTGCGGGTCGCGGCTGGGCACGCCGACGGTGTTCGCACCGTGGATGCGGTACGACACCAGTGGCTCCGGCACGGCGACGACCCGGCCGAGCAGCGCCGCCACCACTGCGATCCACGAGTCGTGCAACGTGCTCGGTGGCATCGGCAGCAGCAGGGGCACGATGCCGGTGCGGAAGGCGAGGGTGGAGCCGGTCACCACCTTCCAACGGCACAGCTGCTCGAGCACCGCGCCAGACTCGAGGCGCCGACGAGCCCCGCGGGAGACGCCGACGCGCGACCAGAGGGTGCCGGGCAACGGCTGGCCGGCGCCGTCGATCAGGTGCGCGTCGCTGAACACCGCGAGCACGTCGGCCGAGCGCTCGAACGCAGACCCGAGGCGGGTGAGCTTGTCCGGATGCCATACGTCGTCTTGGTCGGCGAGGACGATCACATCGCCCGACGCGGCCGCGATGGCGGCCGAGAAGTTGGCGGTCACCCCGAGCGGGTGCGGGTTGCTGCACACCCGCGTCGTGAACGGCGCGTCGTGGAGCACGCGCCGGGCGATCGCGACGGTGTCATCGGTGGAACGGTCGTCGAACAGCACGAGCTCATCGGGCAACCGCGTCTGTCGGAGGATGCTGGTCAGCTGCTCCGCGACGAACCCCTCGCCGTCACGCGTGCACATCGCAACCGAGATGCGCGCGGGCTCAGCCAGCGGCACGCTGGTACGCCTCCACGATCACCTGCGACATCCGCGCCCACGTGTAGGCGGCGGCCCGCTCGCGCCCTCGGGCCACCATCGCCTTCGCATGCTCGGTGTCGGTGAGGACGCGCGTGATGCCCGCGGCGAGCGCGTCGACGTCGCCTGGCTCGACCAGCTCGATGCAGTCGGCACCGAGCTCTCGGACGGGCGGGATGTCTGCCGCGACGACCGGTGTGCTGTAGCCCAGCGCTTCGAGGCAGGGGATGCCGAAGCCCTCCGCGACGCTCGGGTGCACCAGCGCGGAGGCATGCCGGAACAGGCGCTCGAGATCGGCGTCGGACACGTGGCCGAGGAAGCGGACGCGAGCATCGACGCCGAGGTCGGACGCGCGCCGGCGGACCTCGTCTGCGCGCCAACCATCGGACCCGGCGACGATCACCGGCGGCCAGTCGGCCCCCAACACGGCGAGCGCCTCGATCAGCACCTGGAAGCCCTTGCGGGGCGTCACCGAGCCGACCGCGAGGAGATAGGGAGGTTGCATCAACGGCTCGTGCGCGCCGAGCTCGGGTCGGCGCCCTGGTGAGGCGACGACGATGCGCTGTCGATCGACGCCCGCCACCTCGGAGATGCGATCGGCCGACGCGTCGCACAGCGCGAGCACCACCTGTGCGCGCGTGGCCTGCGCCAGCCCGGCCTTGGCGTGGCGGATGGCGCGTTGGCTGTAGAGGTGGGGGATCTCCAGCGGCAGCGTGTCGTGAACGCTCATCACCAGCGGACGGCTCGTCGGCGGCGGCACCATGTCGATCGAGTGCACGACGTCGGCGGGCCCGACGAGGGTTTCGGCGGTCGGCCAGCGGGCCAGCTGCCACGAGCGGTGCATGACCCGCAGCGGCGTGCGGAACCGCCGGACCCCTGGACCGGCGTCGGTGCCCCGGCCGATGGCGAAGGGAACCGCTTCGACATCGGCGCGCTTCGCCAGCTCGGCGAGGTGCTGCGCGGCGTAGCGGGCGACCCCGGTGTCACCGTTGACGAGCGGTGTCGCGTCGATGGCCACCCGCAGCGGACTGTGGGCGG
>JBEEGB010000007.1:0-4402 GCA_041166585.1 Acidimicrobiaceae bacterium | reverse complement strand
CCCGTTGTCACCGATGAGCGCCGTGACCTGCCCGGAGGGGACCTCGAGGTCCAGGCCCCGCAGGGCCTGGACCGCTCCGAACCTCTTGTCGATTCCCACCAGGCTGAGGAGCGCTGCGTCCACCGGCTGCGGCTAGGCGATGCCGGCCGTGGTGCAGGCGCTCGCGACTGCCGAGACGCAGAGGTCGGACACCTTCACCGCCCCGTCCTTGACGACGGTTGCCGCCATGTTGTCCGTGGTGACCCATATCGGCGTGAGCAGCACAGAGGGGACGCTGGCGTTGGCCGTTGTGTCCTGGGTCGTGCCGTTCACCAGCTCGGCCGGCGGCTTCTGGCCGGCACGCAGGTAGAGGGCGACGGCCGCGGCCGCCTGGGCCTCGAGGTAGATCGGCTTGTACACCGTCCCGCACTGGTAGCCCTTGAGGATGTTCTGCAGACCGGACAGCGATGCGTCCTGACCGGTGGTGGGGATGGTCTTGGGCGGGATGTTGAGCTTCTGCAAGGAGGCGATCACCGCGTTCGCGTTGTCGTCGTTCGGAGTGACCACAGCGTTGATGTTCGGGTGCGCCGTGTACTGCTGCTCGAACGTGGTTGCCGCGATCGCGGGTGTCCACGTGCCAGCAGGCTCGCCGACCTTGACGTAGGTGCCGTTGTCGAAGAGCGGCTGGAGCACGCCGTTGTAGCCCTGAGAGAAGAGCGTCGCGTTGTTGTCGGTGGGATCGCCGTCCATGATCAGCAGGTTGGGCTTGGTGACCTTGAAGGTGGTGACGCAATCCACCTCACCCTGACCGATGAGCTTGCCGACGCCCACGTTGTCGAAGCTGACATACGTCCGGCCGGCGGTGCCGCCCTTGACGAGGCGGTCGTAGTCGATGACGGCGACTCCCTTGGCGGTTGCGGCCGCCTCGATCGCCGCACCGCTGCCGGAATCCAGCGCATCGACGAGCAGCACGCTGGCGCCGTTGGTGATGTCCGCTTCCGCCTGTGTCTGCATCGTGCTGGCGCTGCCCTGTGCGTTGTCGATCTTGAACTGGTCGGCTGAGAGACCGGCGGCCTGGAACGCCTTCTCCAGGTACGGCCGGTCGAAGGACTCGTAGCGGGCCGACGTCGTCGTGTCGGGGAGCAGCACGCCGATGAGGCCCTTGCCCTGGCTGGCCAGCGACTTCAGCTGCGCCATGGCCGAGAAGTCAGCCGTGAACGACGACGCGGTGACCGAGCCGGCGGCGGGCGACGAAGAGCTTCCGCTCGAGCTCGAGCTCGAACTCGCGGTGGTCTTCTTCGAGCTGCCGCAAGCCACCATCGTCAGGACGGACCCGACGACGATGGCGATCGACACCGACCTCTTGAGCGAGACGTGCATGTGCTCCCCCTGTGCTCATGTGACGACGCGCCCCGCCTACATCGCGTGTCGTGCAAGTTGCCCGTCACGCTAGGGAAACATCCGTGAACAAGGCGTAGAAGTTCCGCTCTATCCATAAACGAAACGTGAACGGCGCTTTTAGGAAGAAGGTGCCGTCTTGGTCGGTGGTCGCTCGTCGAGGAGCGCCATCCGGTAGCCCGCCCGTGGCTCGGTGGCGATCAGCGCGGGTGCGTCTGGGTCTTCGAGCTTGGCTCGCAACCTCCGGATGTAGACCCGCGTGTACTCCGTGGCGGTCTCGTACCCGGGGCCCCAGACGTTCCTCAGGAGGGTTGCATGTGTGAGCAGCTTGCCGGGCGAGAGGACGAGCTCTCGGAGGAGTGCGAACTCCGTCGGGGTGAGGTGCACTGGTTGCCCGTGCTTGGTCACCAGCTGCGCGTCGAGGTCGACGCTGATGCTCCCGAAGCTCAGCGGGGTCCCCGGCACTGGGGGCGCCACCGGCGGGCGGCTGCGCCGGAGGTTCGCGGTGATGCGAGCCAGGAGCTCGTCGATGCCAAAAGGCTTGGTGAGGTAGTCGTCCGCGCCGAGGTTGAGAGCGCGAACCTTGTCCTGCTCGCCTCGTCGCGCAGAGACCACGATGATGCCGACCGACGAGTCCTCACGGATCTCGCGGCAAAGGTCGAACCCGTCCGCGTTCGGGAGCATGAGGTCGAGCAGCACGAGGTCCGGGTGCAGGGACTCGACGCGCTCGACCGCGTCCTCGCCCGTTCGCGAGACGACGACGTCGAAACCACGGGCGAGGAGGTTCGACTGCACGAGGTCGATGATGTTGCGATCGTCTTCGACGACGAGCACGAGCGTGTGGTCACCGGTCACGAGGGATCCACCGGGATCGTGACCGCAACCGTCGTACCCTGACGCGTGGGCTCGATGCAGATCGTGCCTCCGTGGGCATCGACGATGCCGCGCGCGATCGCCAGGCCGAGTCCAGCGCCAGCGCCTTCCGTCGCACCGCGCTCGCGAGGGAGGAAGACCCGCTCCACCAGGTCATCACCGATGCCATGGCCGTCGTCGGCGACACGAACGGTCACGTTGCGGCCACCGTCGTCGAGCGTGCAGGTCACGGCGATCTCGGTGACGCCGGCTGCGTGGCGCGCGGCGTTGTCCAACAGGTTGACGAAGACCTGCTCGAGGCGGTCATGGTCCGCCCAGACGGCCGGCAGCTCGGACGCGTCGCCCAGCTCGATGAGCGCTGACGGGGCCTCGGTCACGCACTGGCGGGCCGCCTCGAGGACCAGCGCGAGGCTGCACCAGTCGCGCACGAGTCGAAGGGTGCCGGAGTCGATTGCGCTGAAGTCCAGGAGGTCACCGACCAAGCGTCCCATGCGGGCCGACTCTGCTGCGATCGAGTCGAGAAACCGCTGCTGGGAGGAGACATCCCAGCTCACATCCGTCTGGCGCAAGGTCGAGGCGTAGCCCTGGATGGCAGTGAGCGGGGTGCGCAGCTCGTGGTTGAGCCGTGAGAGGAAGTCACGCTGGAGTCGCTGCGACTGACGGAGTGATGCCGCCTCGGCGTTGGCGCGCTCGAGCGCCTGACGCTCGAGCGCGAGCTGCAGTGATCGGGCCGCGTCATCGAGCAGGTCGAGCGCGTCGTTGGACAGACGACCTGGGTCAGCCCACCAGGCCGTCACCGCGGCTCGACCGTCGGGCGTGGCGATGGGAACTGCGAGCACATCCAACCCGACCGGCCTCGCCCGGTCGAGACGACCGGTCGAGTGGAGCACCGCAGCGGCCGCGGCGCGCTGGCGCTCGGCCGACCTCGCCACCTCCCCGAGATGGCTTGTCGCGAATGCGGAGCGCTCGCCATCCGGGTGGTGCAGCGCAATCGCGTCCGCCCCGAGCCCACGACACAACGCAACGAGCGCGACGGCAAGGCCGCCACCGGCGGTCTGCGGACCAGCGAGCTTGTCGAGCACGCCGCGGAGCGTCTCGAGCATCCGGTTGCGACGGGTTGCGTCCGTGAGCAGCCGCTCCTTCTCGATGGCCGCGGCGGCATGGCTGGCGTAGAGCGACACCAGCTCGAGCTGATCGGCCTGCGGTCGCCCGACCGTGTCGGCGTAGCCGGAGATCGTGCCCAACACCCCAGTAGCGCCCACGATGGGAACGGACCACGAGCTGCGCGGCTGGCTCGAGCCGCCCCACCGCTGAGGACCCCAACGAGCCTCGCGGCGCACGTCCTCGACGATGACGGTCTCCCCCGTCGCCGCCGCGACACCCGGCGGGCCGCCCCTGTCCCCGACCGCGAGCTGTTCGAGCACGTTGACCGCTTCGGGCGCGAGCCCCACAGTCGCCGAGCGTCGCAGCACCGGTTCCTCGCCGGACTCGTCGAGCAAGTGGACGCAGAGCTGGTCCACACCGAGGGCCTCGGCCATGGCCGACACGATCAGCGGAAGGCTCGCTGCTGGTTCGACGTCGGAGAGCTGCTCGACGAGGCTGTGCAGCCGCCGCAGCTGGCGGCGAGCGGAGGACACGGTCTCGATCCCCGACATCATCGCGATGACGTCGTCGGGGTGAACCTCCAGCGGTGACGCCACCGTCAAGATCCGTCCCTCGCGCAGCACGGCGATGCGGTCGGCGAGACCGAAGACCTGGTCGAGCCGGTGCGACACCAGCAGGATGGCCGTGCCCGCCGCGCGCACGTCGATCAACAGGCGTTCGACGACCATCGTCTCGTTCACTCCGAGCGATGCCGTCGGCTCATCGAGCACAAGCACCGCAGGCTTGCGCCGGACCGCGCGTGCGATCGCGACGAGCTGGCGCTGCCCACCCGACAAGGTGCCGACCGGGCGCTGCAGGTCGGTGGGCGCGAGATGGAGCGCGTCGAAGAGCACGGCGGCCTCGGCGGCCATGGTCCGATCGTCCAGGATCATTCCGTCGCGGAGCTCGTCGCCGAGGAACAAGTTGGCGACGACGCTGAGGTTGTCGCACAGCGCAAGGTCCTGCCATACCACCGCGACGCCCTGATCCCGCGCCCCGATCGGGTCCG
>JBEEGB010000006.1:0-4066 GCA_041166585.1 Acidimicrobiaceae bacterium | reverse complement strand
CGGGGTAGGGCGGCGGCATGAGCGAACACCCGCGGCATGCGATGGTCCAGGAAGCGACGACGGTGACCGAGGCCGTCCTCGAGCCGCAGCGGATCCCGGTGAACATGTACGAGGCCGGCGATGCCGTGGTCGTGGTGGCGCCGCTCCCCGCGGTCATGCCGGAGGACGTGACGATCACCCGCTCGGGCCGCACCCTCACGATCCACTCAGGGCTGCGCAGCGCGGGACCGAAGGACTACTTGATCCACGAGTGGAGCTACGGCGCCTACGAGCGCGAGGTCAAGCTGCCGCCGGGCTTCGCGGGCCAGGTCGAGGCATCGCTCGCCAACGGTCAGCTCGCGGTGCGCGTGCTGCGCGGTGAGGACGAGGGCCGGGGAGAGCAGACGATCCACCCCGTGCACCCGATCCACGCGGTCTGAGCGCGACGCTCAGCGAGGCTCGAACCAGAGCGGCTGCGCACCGCCGCCCGTGTAGTCGATGAGCACCTCTTCGCCCGGCTCGATCGTCCGGGCGGCGACGACGCGGAGCACCTCAGGTTCGGTGTCCCGCTCGTAGCGCGCGTTGGGCTGGCGGGCGTGGTTGTAGAGGCTGCCGAAGCCGAGCGCCATGGCGACGCCGTCGTCCCACTCGTAGACGTAGCGGCCGAGCACCGTGGTGCACACCGCGTGCACGTCGTCGACGGGGACGAACACGACGGGGCACGCCTCGATCAGGTCGTCGACCTCGAAGCGGTGTAGGGCGAACACGCCACGGCCGCCGAGGAGCGAGGGCCCGACCTCGACGTGCTCGGTCCGCAACGGTGTTGCGGTCGCGGTCGCGGTCATCGCCAGCTCGCTCACGAGCGCGCGGTCGACGCGGCGGGGGTCGCGTCGCCCCCGACGGGCGGGATGCCGAGATCGGTGTACGTCAGCAGCGGCTGGTACGGCACACCGACGGACTCGAAGAACCGTCGGGCGATCTCGCCGCGGTCGGCCAGCGTGGTGGCGAGCACGACAGCAGCTCCGGCCTCCACGACGTGCGCATAGGCCTTCTGGATCGAGCCGCCGGTGGTCACCACGTCGTCGACGAGGAGCACGCGCACGCCAGGTCCGAGCGCCGCGCCTTCCACTGATTGGTTGGTGCCGCGACCCTTGGGCTGCTTGCGGATGACGAACCACTGCTTGTCCGCCACGAGGGCCACGCCGTGCGAGAACTGGTCGGCGCCGAGCGTGAGACCCCCGACGGCGTCGAAGTCGATGCTGGCCTCGTGCGCCACCGCGACGATGAGCTCGCACGCGAGTCGAAGGTCACGTCCTTGGGAGAGCGCCTGCTTGCCGTCGACGAACCACTGGCTCAGCTCTCCGGACGACAGCTCGACCGGTTCGTCGAAGTAGCGCAGACCCCGCTCCTTGATGATCGCCAGCAGGTCATTGCGCAGTTCGTCAGCCGTCGGCACGACCCGACGGTACCCGCTCGCGTCAGGGGCTCCGCTCGCTCTTTCCCTCGAACTCGGTGACGAGCGGCCCGACCTCCGAGTAGCCGCCTCGGGTCGCGTCGAACCGCACGAGCTGCAACGACTCGAGCACGAAGGGATCGGCGGCGCCGATGGTCGCAAAGCTCACGCCGTCCCGGGCCAGCGAAGGGGTGAAGGTCAGGTCGCGCGCCGCGTTGATGATCGACGCCCTCGTGAGCCCGCCGGACGATGCGGCGGCGTTGATCAACACCTCGACGGTCGCCTCCATCTGGGTCCACCCGACCGCCGCGGTCGCGAAGTCACCGTCGGGTGGGAAACCGGTGCCGACGAGGGCACCGCGAAGGTCCTTCACCGCCGCGTCGTTCGCGAGTGCAGGATCGTTCACGTCTTTCAGCGCGGTCGCGGTGATCACGCCGTCGGCGTCGCCGCCGGCGCGACCGAGCAGCGCCGCGCTCGCGCACGATGACGTGAGGTAGATGCGCGGTTGCCAGCTCGCGTCAGCAGCCCTGGCCCGCCCGATCGCGGTGAGGAACGTCGGGCACTGGTCACCGAGCGGCGCGGCGAGGATCACGTCGGGTCGCTTCGCCGCGATGCTCATCACCTGTGCCGTTGGAGGGCCGGACTCCCCGCTGTCGATGGTCTGCTCGTCGACGACCTGGAGCTTGGCGCCGGCAGCCAGCCGCTCGAGCGCCGAGGCGTACGACGACCCGAGCTCGCGGTTGACACCGAACAGGGCCACGGTCGCGCCGCTGGGGAACCGCGCCTGCATGTCGTGCACGTAGATCGCGGTCTCGGTGTTCGCCGGGGCCACGCCGCCGGAGGTCCAGGGCGAGCGCTCGACGTCACCAAGCGCGGGCGACGCCGAGTTGGCGAAGAGCTGCGGGTAGCACTCCTTGTTCAAGAGGTCCCGCATCGCGAGGTTGCTCTCGGTGCCCACCATCCCGGTGAACAGCGCGACCCGGTTGAACTCGATGAGCTTCAGCACCGCCGGCCGGGTCAGCTGCGGGTTGAGCTGGTCGTCCTCGACGGTGAGCTGGAGCGTGTGATCGCCGAGCAGGCCCCGTTCGTTGGCGTAGGCCACGTAGGCCTCGAGCCCGGCGGCCAGCGGAGCGAACGCCTTGGCCGGGCCACCCGACAGCGGCATCGTCGTGCCGATGGGGACGATGGTGCCGAGGTGCCCGTCGACGAGCTCGTCCTGGCACTTGGACGTGTCGACGCCGAAGCGACTCACGTAGCTCGCGGTCGAGCCGTCGCTGTCGGCGCCGAGCCGCTTGTTCTCGTTGCCGCACGCGACGACGGCGAGGAGGACGAGAGCGAGCAGCGACCGGCTCAACCGCCATCGTCGGCTTCGCCTCATCGCGGCGCGGAAGGTAGCAGCCCCGCCATGACCTGAATGTGCTCATGGCACTCTCCGCGGATCTGACGTACCATCGACCACTGAGAGTGGTGCGGCGGGGGTTGTCGGGCAGTGAAGGTCGGCGATCGGCAGCACCACTCTTCGTAGGGGCCGGATCATGCGTCCGGCTTGGCGAGTGGGAGAGGGCGGAGCATGACCATCACCGACACCGTCGAGAGACTGGCTGTCATCGACCTCCGCGACCCGAGGCCGGTCAAGCCGGTTCGGATCGAGACGACCGACTGGGCCGCGCTGATCGATCGACAGCAGCGGGCCGCGACCGCTACGTCCGTCGACCGATCCCATCGCGCCGCGCTGTGGGCGATCGCGTACTTCAACGTCGGCGACGTCGTCCTCACGAAGCTGGCGCTCGACCGGGGCGCCAGCGAGGGCAACCCGATCTCGGCGTTCCTGCTCGACCACTCCCTGCTGTGGCCGTCCAAGGCGCTGCTCATGATGGTGTTCGGCTGCCTGGCGTTCAGCCCCAGGACCCGCCTCGCGACCGAGACGGAGACGCGTCGCAGCTGGTTCGTCGCCGGCCTCTACTCCTGCGTCGTCCTGGTCAACACCCTGACGCTGTGGCGCTACTGGTGACCTGACAGTCGCCTCGCCCCGACTTTGAGCGCGACCAGCCCGTTAGGGTCGCGGTCGTGAGCGGCCGTGGGGCTCGGCGTGTGCGCGCGGTGATGGGCATCGCGGTCGTGCTGACGCTGGCGGCGATCCCGTCGAGCCAGGGCCGTCCCGCGGCCGGCAGCGGCCACCTCGTCTACGCCGCCATGGGCGACTCCTACACCTCCGGGCCGCTGGTGCTCCCGCACGACACCACCTGGGTTCCCGAGGACTGTGGGCAGTCGGTGCGCAACTACCCGCACCTGGCCGCCGCGGCGATCGGCGCCACGACGTTCACGGACGTGAGCTGCGGAAGCGCCACCATCGACGACCTCTACCAACCGCAGACCGGCCTCCCCCTCGGCGGCGTGAACGCCCCGCAGCTCGACGCCGTCGGCCCTGACGCCGACGTCGTGACGCTCGGCATGGCCGGGAACGACGTGGGCTTCGTCGGCCTGGCGCTCGGCTGCATCCGACTCGTCGGCCCGCCGGCCGAGCAGCCGTGCTCGCCTGCGTACACGGCTGGGGGCAGAGACCGCGTCTCCGAGCGGATCACCGCGGTCGGCCCCGAGCTCGGCAAAGCACTCCGCGACATCCACGCCAAGGCG
>JBEEGB010000005.1:0-5196 GCA_041166585.1 Acidimicrobiaceae bacterium | reverse complement strand
CACCGATCGTCGACGTCGTCATCGGTGACCGGTCGGTGGTGGCGAAGCTCGAGTTCGCCTCGCCGACGTTGTCGTTCAAGGACCGTGGCGCGGTGATGGTGGTCGCGGCTGCGGTCGTGCTCGGCGCGCGCCGGCTCGTCGCCGACTCGAGCGGCAACGCCGGCACCGCGATTGCCGCGTATGCGGCGAGGGCAGGTTTGCCGTGCGAGGTGTACGTGGCGGCCACGACCTCACCAGCGAAGCTGGCCCAGATGCGCGCCCACGGCGCGGTGGTCCACGCCATCGCCGGCACACGAGAAGACGTTGCCGCGGCCGCGATCGAAGCGGTCGAGAGCACCGGTGCCTTCTACGCCAGCCATGTGTGGAACCCCTGGTTCTTCGAGGGCACCAAGGCGTACGTCCATGAGCTCCACGCGCAGCTCGGAGGCAAGCTGCCCGACGCGCTGGTGCTGCCGGTCGGCAACGGCACGCTCGTGCTCGGCGCGCTGCGAGGAGCGCGTGAGCTGCTGGCCGCCGGCCAGATCGACGCGCTGCCGAGGTTGATCGCCGTGCAGGCCGCGGCGAGTGCGCCGATCGCCAAGGCGTTCGCGGCGGGCGCGTCCGCCGTCGCCGCGGTGACGAACGAGGGAACCGTGGCGGAGGGCATCGCGATCGCTGCGCCGCCGCGGGGCAGCCAGATCCTCGCCGCGGTGCGCGAGACCCGCGGAGACGTCGTGACGGTGACCGACGAGGAGGTGCTCGCCGCGCAGGACGCGTTGGCGCGTCAGGGCCTGTACGTCGAGCCGACCGCGGCCGTGCCCGCGGCTGCGGTGCGCCAGGTCGACGACGGTGCGACGGTGGCCATCCCGCTCAGCGGTGCCGGCCTCAAGGGCTAGTGCCCCGAGTCGCAAATCATGTCGCGGTTTCGACGGACTTACGACTCGGGGCACTAGACGTCGTCGAGCCAGATGGGGGCCCGCTCGACCAGGAACTCGCTCACCGCCAAGCAGCGATCGAGCACGTCGCAGAGCTGCTCCTCGTTGCGGAAGATGGCGGAGAGCGACACCTCGATGCGGGCAACGACGCTCAAGCTGCGCTCCGCCGCGTCGGTGACCGCGGCGAACGAGTCGATGGCCGACACCTCGAGGGGCAGCTCGGTGCCGCCGATGCCAGCCAGCTCGGTGGCCAGCACGAGGAGGTCGGGTCCCTTGGGCAGGGGCGGCAACGTCCACGTGAACAGCAACGGGAAGTGGAAGTCGTCCGCGGGGTCGTCACCCTCCGGCAGCTGCACGACCACATCCTCGAAGGACAGCAGCTGGCGAGGATCGACCTCGAGCGCCAGGTGCAGGTCGAGCGGGCCGTTGCAGGCCTCCTCAGGGTGCAGGTCGACCTCCCACGCCTGGCGCAGCGAGTAGGTCTCGACGAAGTGGCGCTCGTCGTGGACGTGGAAGCCGTGATCGGCGGCGTGGTCCTTCAGGTCGGCGACGAACCCGGCGACGTCGATGACAGCCATACGCGACCAAGCCTGCCACGATGACGGCCGTGGACCTGCTCGCCGTTCTCGCGGACGCATCGGACGCCATCCGCGCTGCGCTCGGCGGGATCGACGACTGGGGTCTCACCGGCACGAAGCCGGGTGAGCATCACAGCGACCTCGTCGCCGACGCGGCCGCCGTCGCCGTGCTCACCGGTGCGGGGCTGGGAGTGCTGAGCGAGGAGTCCGGGCGTCACCACCCCGAGCGCCCGATCACGGTGGTGGTCGATCCGCTCGACGGGTCGACCAACGCCGCGCACGGCATCCCCTGGTACGCCAGCAGCCTGTGCGCGGTCGACGAAGAAGGACCGCTCGCCGCGATGGTGGTGAACCTCGCGGATGCCACTCGCTTCGAAGCGGAGCGCGGTCAGGGCGCGACCCGAGACGGCGAGCTCCTGCAGCCGACCAGGCGGACGCGCATGATCGACTCGATCATGGTGCTGAACGGCTATCCGGACCGATGGCTCGGTTGGTACCAGTACCGGGTGCTGGGCGCGGCCGCGCTCGACCTGTGCGCCGTCGCCGCAGGCACCGTCGACGGCTTCATCGACTGCGGCGTCACCGGCCTCGCGCCCTGGGACTACCTGGGAGGACTGCTGGTGTGTCGAGAGTCCGGGGTGCTCGTGACCGACGCGCGGGATCTCGACCTCGTGGTGCTCGACCACACCGCCCGCCGCACGCTCGTGGCGGCTCCGACGCCTGAGCTGCTGAGCGAAGCCGTCGAGGCCAGGCAGGCGCTGTCCTGGTGAGACGGGGTCGGCCGGTACGGTTGCACCGGTGATCGCCAGCATCCACAGGCTGCTGCTGCGCATCTACCGGCTCCTGCCCCGCTGGGCCCGGCGGCGCGTGGTGCGGACCATCGCCCCGTCGTTCACCGTCGGCGCCATCTGCATGATCGAGCACGACCACCGGCTCCTCCTCGTGCGCCAGTCGTACCGGGCGCGGTGGGGGATCCCCGGCGGACTGCTCCAGCGGGGCGAGAGCGCGACCGCGGCCGCGGTGCGCGAGGTGCGTGAGGAGGTCGGGCTCGAGGTCGAGCTGCTGGGCGAGCCGGCAGTGGTGGTGGATGCAGACCCGCGCCGCGTCGACGTCGTGTTCCGAGCCCGCCCGGCGAACGGCTGTGATCCGGACTCGGCGCGGCCCAGCTCGCCCGAGGTCGTCGAGGTGCGATGGTTCCCGCTCTCCGACCTGCCCGAGCTGCAGCACGAGTCGGCCTTCGCCCTCGCCACCCTCGCCCGCGCCGATCGCTAGAGGGCCGCGCACCCGGCGGCGAATGTTGGATGCGAGACGGTGTGATCACACCGTCTCGCGCCGAAGTTCGGAGCAGGGAGCCGCTAGGGGAGGGCGGCGAGCAGCCGGAGCTCGCCGGGTACACATGGGTGGCGCAGCTTCGTCAGCGCCTTCGCCTCGATCTGACGGATGCGCTCGCGGGTCAGCGCGAACTGCTGGCCGACCTCCTCGAGCGTGAGCGGTTCGGTCTGCGTCAGCCCGAACCGCATGCTCAGCACCTGTTGTTCACGCGGAGCGAGCCTGGCCAGCGAGCGTCGCAGCGCGTCGGACTCGGCCGAGCGCGCCGCCTGCTCGTCCGGTGCCACCGCCGACGCGTCGGCCACCATGTCGCCGAGCTCGGTGCTGCCATCGTCACCCACGAGCGCGGAGAGCGAGACGAGATCCGGCTCGAGCCGGAGTGCGTCGCGAACGCGATCGACCGCGAAGCCGCAGTCGGCTGCGAGCTCCGCGATCGTCGGCTCGCGGTTCAGCGTCTTGAGCAGGTTCGCGGACGACCGCGCCAAGACCGACAGCGCTTCGCCGACGTGGGCCGGCACGCGGATGATGCGCGACTTGTCGGCGATGGCGCGGGTGATGCCCTGGCGGATCCACCACGTCGCGTACGTGGAGAACTTGAACCCCTTGCGATGGTCGAACTTGTCCACCGCCCGCATGAGCCCGAGGTTGCCCTCTTGGATGAGGTCGAGCATGGGCATGCCCGACGCCTGGTACCGCTTGGCGATGGATACGACCAGCCGCAGGTTCGACTGGATGAAGCGCAGCCGCGCCGCGGCGCCGCGCTCGCGGTCGGCGTCGGTGGCACCCGGTTCCTCTGCCGCCTCGATCAGCCGGGCCAAGGCGATCTCGTCCTCGGCGGTCAGCAGCGGATGGTGGCGGAGCTCTTCCAGGTAGACCTGCACCAGGTCTCGATCGTTCGAACGATGACCACCCGGCGCTCTCGCGCTCCTCGCTGCCATTCGATCCCCCCAGAGGTAGGTTCGAGGTTGTGGTCGACGGTAGTGCCGGTGCCGAGGCCGGAAAGGGATCCCAACCCGCGCTGATCGTGTCCGCGTGCCTGCTTGGCGTGCGCTGCAACCACCAGGGCGGAGCGAGTCCGACGCCCGCAGTCGTCGCGCTCGGAGCGACGCATCGTCTGTTCCCGGTGTGCCCGGATACAGCCGGCGGACTCCCGACGCCGCGGCCGGCGGCCGAGCGTCAACCCGACGGCACCGTGCGCACGGCCGACGGCGCGGACGTCACGGAGTGGTACCGCCGGGGCGCCGAGCACACCGTCCGCCTCGCCCTCGCCACCGGAGCAGCCCTCGCAGTGCTCAAGGCGCGGTCACCCTCGTGCGGTTGCGAAGAGATCTACGACGGCACGTTCAGGCGACAGCTCGTCAAGGGAGATGGCGTCACCGCCGAAGCCCTGCGCGCTGCGGGCATCGACGTCGTGAGCGAGGAGTCCCTCGCCTGACCCTCTTGGCGTTTGTGCGGTCCTGGGTCGGAAAAACTCCGACTCAGCACCGCCAGAACGAAGCGCGCCCTAGGTGTCGATGGATGCGTCGGCGCCGACCTTGACGTCGACCGCTTCGCGGATCTGCCACATGGCGCCGCACGACTGGCAGCTGCAGTGACGCGTATGGCCGACGAGATCGACCAGGTCGACGATGCCCGGGCGGTGGCAGTTCGGACAGGCGGTGTCCGACGGGTTGTCGGTCAGCTCGATGGTGCCGGCGGTGGCGACGAGCTGCCCGGGGAGGGGGGCGACCTCGATGGTGATCGGGTCGAACAGCGTCGGCTGCGGGGGCTCTACCGAAGGCTCGGGATCCGGTGCCGGTTCGCTCGGAACACGACCTGCGGCGACGAGCCGTTCCCTCCGCGCCTGGTTCAGCTTCTCGCTCAAGCTCACGAACGGTGATGGTACCTCTCGATCGCTCTCGGGACGAGTGTGCCGCCGGCCAGGTTTAGGCTGCGGCGCCCGGGCGCGTAGCTCAGCTGGCTAGAGCGCTGCCCTTACAAGGCAGATGTCGGGGGTTCGAGCCCCTCCGCGCCCACCAGAAAAGTGCAGGTCAAAGCGTTGTGACGCGGGTTCGCTCACATGCCGGAGCCGGGCGCGTGCTACCGGGGGTTCAACACGCAGAACTCGTTGCCGTCGGGGTCGGCCATGATCACCCAGCCGACGGGGCCCTGGCCGATGTCGACTCGCGTTGCTCCGAGAGCGACCAGGCGGTCCACCTCCGCGTGCTGATCGCCGTCGTGCGGCGGGGCGATGTCGAGATGAAGCCTGTTCTTGCCGAGCCTCGGTATCTGCGGTCCGCCACCCCAGGTGATGAACGGGCCGATGCGGTCCGGCGCGCGGATCGCCGTCTCCTCGTCCTGATCCCAGACCAACGGCCAATCCAGCGCGTTGCTCC
>JBEEGB010000004.1:0-2506 GCA_041166585.1 Acidimicrobiaceae bacterium | reverse complement strand
TTCAGCGGGATCACCCCGAAGGCCAGCAGATCGACCGCGAGGAACAGGAAGAAGAAGAACCCGGCGAAGCCGCCGAGCACGGGTCGACCGCGAGCCTTCATGCGTCATCCTTTGCCCAGAGCTTCTTGAACACCGGCCGGCCCGCGAACGCGAGACCGACGCCGGAGATCGCCGTGCCGCCCAGCCCGATCGGGGCGAGCGGGCTGTCGAAGGCCGAACCCTCGACCTTCACCTTCGCCGTCCCCGAGCACACGACGACGCCGTTCTCGCTGTGCTGCCCCGACACCTCGAACTCCACGCCACGAGGGATGAGGCTCGGCAGCGAATAGCTGTGCTCGCCCTCGTTGCCGGTGAGGTCGGTCGACTTGCCCCACGTGTCGATGGTGGCCTCGCCGAAGGGCCACGGCAGGTCGACGGCGACGAACCCATCGATCTTGCGATTGCCCGACACTCCGGAGATGTCCCCCTTCCAGTGCACCGTGTCCTTCACGGGGACCTCGACCACATCGCCGGGCTTGAGGTCCTGAGCGTTCACGGTGAACGGGCCGCGTGCCTTCGTGCCGCGGTTGAACGCGCCGCTGCCGGTGCACGGGCCGTTGATCTCCGCTCCGGCGGGCGCCGCGCCGATGCACACGAGACCGGCCACGAAGACCGCCAAGAGGATCACCCGCCGCGCCATTCGCCACCCCCCATTCGCTGCTCGAACCGTACGACGCCGGAGCCCGGTTTTCTAGGAGGACGAACCACGCGAACGATCCTCGGTGCGACCAATTGCCGCAGCGAAGGCGCCGGTCCAATCGCGGTAGCCGGCGTCGTTCGGGTGGAAGTGGTCGATCCAGAACTTGCCTGCCCAAGGCGGCCCGGTGTGCGCGAACACGTCCGCGATCCGCAGACCGTGGTCGGGCGCCTCGGTCCGGATGAGCGCGTTCGCCTGCGCCGCCTTGCGCTCGAGCAGCCCTGCCGGCAACGTCGCCACCACGGCCCCTTCCGGAAGCTGGCTCAACAGGCTCATCAGCTCGGGCTTCATCCGCGGCCACGGCGTCCGCAGGAGGTCGTTCGCACCGGCGGCGCAGGTGACGAGGTCGGCGGGAGGAAGCCCCGCGAGCAACGGGAGCTGACGTTCGCGCACCTCCACCAGCCGCGCGCCGCTGGCCGAGAGGTTCACGACCCGCCAGCGCGGATCGCGCTCCGCGCGCAGACGGACGAGGAGCTGGCCGACGTAGCCCCGGTCGAAGGAGCTGGCGCCGATGCCCTGCGCGGTGGAGTCGCCGAACGCCACCCACAGCGGACCCTCGACCCGCAGCGCCTCGTCGTTGGACCGCTGCCACTCCTCGGCGTAGCGGGCCACCATCGCGCGCCGCTCGCCGGCTCCGGGCAGCACGGAGGATGCCCACGACCGGAGGCGCCGCAACACGAGCCCAGTTGAGCACGGTCACGCTTCGGACCGACGAGTCGGTCGCTTGGGTCGGACCTGCGATCCGACCCAAGGGACGACGACCCACCCTGTTGGCTCCCGCCAGACATGGAGCCCGTCGAGACGCTGCACGGGCGACGCTACGCCGTTTCCCCGGCTCGTGCCCTCGGTTGTGAACGAACAGGTGTTCGCCTATGCTGGCGGGCCGTGGAGCTGCTTCTGCAGGGCACCCTCCTCGGTGCCGGCGACCCGTCCTTCGATGACACCTGGGCGACCGTGACCAGGACCGCGCTCGGGTCCGACGGCGACGCCTGGGTCGACCATGCCGGTGGCTGGCTGCGAGGCGCCGACACACTCTTCGCTGAGCTGCTCGAGCGGGCGACGTGGAAGAGCCGCGTGGTGACGATGTACGACCGGCTCGTCGACGAGCCGCGCCTCACCGCCCGGCTGGCGACCGCTGCTCCGCGTCCGCCGATCGTGGAGGCGATGCGCGCCGCGCTGAGCGACCGCTACGGCGTCCGCTTCACCGGCGTGGGCCTGAACCTGTACCGCGACGGTCGCGACAGCGTCGCGTGGCATGGCGACCGGGTGGCCCGAGAGCTGCCCGACGCCGTCGTCGCGATCGTCTCACTGGGCGGCCCTCGCCGGTTCCTGCTGCGACCGAAGGGTGGCGGCCACTCGGTGCGGTTCGACCTGTGCAGCGGTGATCTCTTGGTGATGGGCGGCTCGTGCCAGCGCACGTGGCAGCACTCGGTGCCGAAGTCCGCGCGCGCCGATCCCCGGATGAGCGTGACGTTCCGTCACGCGTACGAGCGCTGAGGCAGGTGCTCAGCCGACGGGCAGACCCGGGGTGAACGCCCGGGTGCCGTTGGCGAGCTGGACGGTGGGGAAGCCGTGTGCCTGGGCGTAGGCGAGCTCGAGCTGGAGGCTGCCGACGCCGTTGCTCAGCGGGAGCGGAGTGATCGCCACCGTGCTGAGCACGCCGAAGGCGCGACCTTGGGCGTCGAGGAAGCCACTGCCCGAGTCACCCGGGATGCCCGGCGTCACCGTGTACACGTCGGTCGACCAGCCGTTGCCGGCGGTCCCGACGCT
>JBEEGB010000003.1:0-7194 GCA_041166585.1 Acidimicrobiaceae bacterium | reverse complement strand
GTGAACCTGCACCGCTTCCTCGAGCTGCTCGACGAGTTCCGCCAGGAGGCGCAGCTCATCGTCGTCAGCCACCAGAAGCGCACGATGGAGGCAGCCGACTGCCTCTATGGCGTGACGATGCAACCCGGCGGCTCCAGCCGCGTGATCAGCGAGAAGGTCACTGTTTGATGCTCGCGCTCACTGCGTTCGCTGCGAGTCCGTCGGGCTCGCTGGCGCTCGCGACCGCCGGTTCCTGACACGCGGCGAGGGAAGCGCACGCGACGAGCCGCAACGTCGAGCCGAGGGCGCCGCGCGACGCGAGTGCAGCGAGCCGCGGACGCAACCGAGCGAGACTCGAATTACAGCAGGCGGTTCGTCCACGCGAGGGATAGCGACGCGGTCACCATCATGGCGACCAACGCGGCGCCGACGAACCACATGGTGATCTCTCGGGGTTCGAGCGTGAAGCCGATCGAAGAGCCGATGTCCGCGTAGACCTTGGCGAGCTGCGCCTCGGACGCGGCCGAGAAGAAGCTGCCGCCCGTCGAGTCAGCGATGTCGTTCAGCGCCGACTTGTTCACCGGAACGCTCACCGGGCCGCCGTCGGGTCCGGGGATGACGATCTCCCCGTGATCGGTGCCGAAGGCGATGGTGCTCACCGGGACCTGCGCCGTGTTCGCGGCGGTGACGGCATCGTCGTTGGCACGCCCCACCGTGGTCTCGCCGTCGGACATCAGCACGATGCGCGCCGGCACCGTCTCGTCGACGCTGTCGGTCTGCGCCTTCACCGAGCCGATCGCATCGAGCGAGGCGAAGATGGCTTCTCCGATGGCCGTCCCCTGGTGCAGCTGGAGCCGGTCGATGGCCTTGCGCACCTTGCTGCGATCGGTCGTCGGCTCCACCGCCACCCGTGCGGCACCGTCGAAGCTCACGAGGCCGACGTTGATGGTCCCCGGAACCGCGTCGAGGAACTGCACCGCGGCGGACTTCGCCGCGTCGATGCGGCTCGGGCTCACGTCGGTCGCGTCCATGGACAGCGAGGTGTCGATGGCGAGCACCACCGTCGCCTTCTCGCGCGGCACCTTCACGTCGTGGGTCGGTCGGGCGAACGCGACCACCGTTGCGGCGATGGCCGCGAGGAACGCCAGCGCGGTGACGTGACGGCGCCAGCCCGGCCGCTTCGGTACCACGGCGTCGAGGAGGGCGACGTTCGTGAAGCGCACCGCGTACTGGTGCCGTCGCTGCTGCACCGCCAGGTAGATGGCGGCGAGCGCGATCACCCCGAACAGGAACCACAGCCGGCTCGGTTCGAGGTAGTCCACTCGCGCTAGCGCCCTGCTCTGGGGGGGACGGATTCGAAGCGCTTGCGGCGGAGCAGCACGAAGCGAGCGAGGTCGAGAAGCCAGTCGCGATCGGTGCGGAGGACGAGGTGGTCCGCTCCGCTGCCCTGGATCGCGGTGTCGATGGCGGCGCGCTGCGACGCTGCCGCCGCCGCGTAGCGGGCGCGCAACCTCGGATCCGCCGTCTGCACCTCGCGCAGCGCCCCGGTCTCCGCGTCGACCACCTGCAGCACGCCCACCGGCGGCAGCTCGAGCTCACGCGGGTCGATCACCTCGACGGCGAGCACGTCGTGGCGGACGGCCAACCGGCGCAGCGCGGACTCCCAGCCGAAGGGGCCGGTGAGCGAGTCGCCGTCGAGGAAGTCGGAGATCACCACCGCGAGCCCGCGGCGGCGCATCCCCGCGGCGAGCTGGTACATCCCGGCGCCGAGGTCGGTGGGCCCCGCGCCGTCGACGCGCGGTGCGTCCATCACGCGAGCGAGCAGCGCCTGCAGGTGGGTGCGACCGGATCGCGCCGGCACGATCACGTTGCGGCCTCCGGGCCGCAGCAGCATGCCGCCGAGCCGGTTCCCGCTGCGGGCGGTGAGGAAGCCCACGGCGCCTGCCGCCTCCAGCGCGAGGTCACGCTTCTCGTGGTTCGCGGTGCCGAAGTCGAGGCTGGCCGACTGGTCGATCAGCATCCACAGCTCGAGCTCACGGTCAGCGATCGTCTCGCGCACGTGGGTGGTCTGCATCCTCGCGGTGACGTTCCAGTCGATGCGGCGCACGTCGTCGCCCGGCTGGTACTCGCGCGCCTCGCCGAGCTCCGACCCGTGCCCCGGAACCAAACCGCGGTGATCACCCTGCAGCAGACCATCGAGTCGGCGCGTGACCGTCAGCTCCAACCGGCGCAAGACCTCGCGGTTCGAGAGGGAGCTCACGAGGCGACGGCGGAGCTGTCCTGCGAGGGGGCGATCCGCGGGGCGGGGACCGTCGACAGCACGCGGGCCAGGATGTGATCCGGCGTGAGGTCGCGCGCGAGCGCCTCGAACGACAGCACGAGGCGGTGGCGGAGGATGTCGGGGGCAACGTCGAACACGTCCTGCGGCAGCGTGTAGCTGCGGCCGCGCAGCAGCGCCATCGCGCGGCCGGCGGCGACGAGGCCGAGTGACGCACGCGGGCTGGCGCCGTAGGCGATGAGCGGGGTGAGGTCCCCGAGGCCGTACACGTCGGGCGTCCGCGTCGCCAGCACGAGGTTCACCGCGTACTCCACGACGCTGTGATCGCAGTAGATGTGGTCGGCGGCGAGCTGGAGGTTGAGCAGATCGGTGAGGCCGAGCACCTCCTCGGCCGATGGCGGGTTGACGCCCATGCGCTGGACGATCTCGATCTCCTCGCGCGGCGTCGGGTAGTTGACCGCGACCTTCATGAGGAAGCGGTCGCGCTGCGCCTCGGGCAGGGGGTACACGCCCTCGCTCTCGATGGGGTTCTGCGTGGCGAGCACGAGGAAGGGCGCGGGCACCGGGAAGGTCTTGCCGCCGATCGACACCTGCTGCTCCGCCATGACCTCGAGCAGCGCGGACTGCACCTTGGCCGGCGCGCGGTTGATCTCGTCGGCCAGGACGAAGTTGGCGAACACGGGACCGAGCTCGACGTCGAACTTCTCCGTCGATGCGCGGTACACGCGGGTGCCGACGATGTCGGCGGGCAGCAGGTCAGGGGTGAACTGCAGCCGAGCGAACGTCCCGCCCGACACCGCGGCCAGGGTCTCCACGGCGAGGGTCTTGGCCAGGCCGGGCACGCCCTCGAGCAGGCAGTGGCCCCGGGCCAGCAGGCACACCAGCAGGCGCTCGATGACGCGGTCCTGTCCGACGATCACCTTTTTGATCTCGAACAGCGCCTGCTCGAGGAGTGCGGCGTCGCGGGTCTGGGGTCCGACGTTCGTCATGCTGGCTTCGGTCGCCTTTCGGTGGTGCCGACCACACTTGGTGGCCTGTGGAGCAACTCCCGTCCAACCAGAGGGTAAAGCCTGCCAGCGGGTCCGTCGCCGCGGCCATCGGTACCTTTGGTCCCGTGCGGGTGCTGGTGGTGGAGGACGAGGCCGACATGGCGGACGCCGTCGCCCGTGGCCTGCGCCGCGAGGGCTATGCCGTCGATGTCGCCCTCGATGGCGAGCAAGCGCTCGAGAAGCTCGGCTACAACGACTACGACCTCGTCTGCCTCGACCTGACGCTCCCGCGCGTCGGTGGCCGTGAGGTGTGCCGGCGGATACGGGCGGGCGAGACGGCGAGCACCGCGGCGCGGATCTTGATGCTCACGGCCCGCGACGCTCTCGACGATCGCATCGCAGGGCTCGACGAGGGGGCCGACGACTACCTCGTGAAGCCCTATTCGTTCGGTGAGCTCACGGCGAGGGTGCGCAGCCTGCTGCGGCGCGACGCGGGGCGGTCGGGTGCGGTGCTGCGCGTCGGCGAGCTGAGCCTCGACACCGCACGGCACGCGGCGAGGCGCGGCGACCGCGCGCTCGACCTCACCGCCAAGGAGTTCGCTCTGTTGCGCTACTTCATGAGCAGGCCGGGTGTCGTCCTCTCGAGCGAGGATCTGCTCGAGCACGTGTGGGACGAGCACACCGATCCGTTCACCAACACGGTGCGGGTGACGGTCGGGACGTTGCGCCGCAAGCTGACCAGCGATGGCGAGCCGCCGGTGATCGAGACGGTGATCGGCAGCGGCTACCGGTTGCTCGACGACGACACATGAGAACGTTCACGTCGGTGAGGTTCCGCCTCACCGCCATCTACTCGCTCCTGTTGTTCGGGCTCGCAGCCCTGGTCGTCGGCGGGGTGTACACGGGGCTGGCCCGAGACCTCGACGACGAGCCCGTCTCGCGCACGTACGAGGTGCAGCTCGTGTCCCCCGAAGGGATCCCGATCCGCCAAGAGACGGTGCGGGCCGAGTTCCAGAGCTTCGAGCACCTCGTCAACCAGAGCGCGCTCGACCAGCTGCGCAGCTACTCGTTCTTCGCGCTCGGTCTGCTGTTCCTCGCCAGCCTCGGCGTGGGATGGGTGGTCGCCGGGCGCGTGCTCCGACCGATCGGGTGGATCACCGGTGTGGCGCGGGAGATCCAGGCCACCGATCTGACCCGGCGCATCGGCCTCGGCGGCCCGAAGGACGAGCTGCGCGACCTCGCCGACACGTTCGACGACATGCTCGGGCGCCTCGAGTCTGCGTTTGACGCGCAACGCAGCCTGATCCAGGACGCGTCGCACGAGCTGCGCAACCCGCTCGCGGTGATGCGCACCAACCTCGACGTGGTGCTGAGCGACCCCGACGCGACGGTCGACGACCTGCGCCACACCGCGACGGTGGTCCGGCGCACGACCGAGCGCATGAGCCGGCTCGTCGACGACCTGTTGAGCTACGCACGCCAGGGGCTGCCAGACCAGGCGTGGGAGCGGGTCGGGCTGGCCGCCGTCATCTCCGAGACCGCGGATGAGTTCCGCGCGTCGGCAGAGGCGCGCCACCTTCGGATCGAGACGTCCGTGACGCGTGACCTCGAGGTGATGGCCGATCGCACCGCGTTGAAGCAGGCCTTGGCCAACCTCGCCGGCAACGCGGTGCGGCTCGCGCCTGAGGGCAGCACGATCACCCTGGCCTGCGGCCTCGCGGAAGGCTGGGCCTACGTCTCGGTCGCGGACGAAGGCCCTGGCATCGCGCCGAAGGACCACGAAGCCGTGTTCGAGCGCTTCTGGCGCGCCGACGGCCAGCTCGAGCCGGGCACGGAGCGCCGCACCGGCCTCGGCCTCACGATCGTCCGTCAGATCGCCGAACGTCACGGCGGCTCCGTCGCGCTCGCATCGACCGAGGGAGGCGGCTCGACCTTCGTCATCTGGCTCCCGCCGTCGCGCTCTTAGCCGCGCTTTCGCGACCTGTCCGTACCCTGTGCCCGTGAGCGACTTCGAGTGGCAGCGCGTCACCGCCCCCGTCACGACCGCGGAGCCTCCCTCCTTCCTGCCGCCCCCGCCGTTCCCCACCATCCCGCCGGCGCCTCCGATGGCCCCGCCCCCATCGCTGCCGGTGCCACCCGGGCCTCCCCGTCCCGCATCACCCACACCTCCCAACCGCAACGGCAGGGTGGCCGCGGCCATCCTGGTCGCGCTGCTGCTCGTCGGTGGTGGGTTCGGGCTCGCGAAGTCGCAGGAGAGCGGCTCGCCGGCCGCGCAGACGAAGTCGTCGTCCAGCCCGAACGTGTCGACCGGGCCGGCGCCGACCGTCGTCGACTCGAGCAAGACCGACGAACCGATCGCCGCGGTGGCTGCCGCGGTGGCGCCGACCGTGGTGCAGATCGAGACGAGCCAGGGTCTCGGGTCCGGGTTCATCTACGACTCGGACGGTCACATCCTCACCGCCAACCACGTCGTGACAGGCGCGGGAAAGTCCGTGCAGGTGCGCTTGGCTGACGGCACGTTGCACGACGGTCAGGTGATCGGCGGTGACGACGCGAGCGATGTCGCCGTCGTGAAGATCGACCCCTTCGACGGCATGCAGGTGGCCACGCTCGCGGTCGGCGTGAAGCTGCAAGTGGGGCAGCTGGCCGTCGCCGTCGGCAGCCCGTTCGGGTTGGACCAGACCGTGACCTCCGGCATCGTCAGCGCGATCGACCGACCGGAGACCACCCCCGGCGGCGCGATCGACATGATCCAGACCGACTCTGCGATCAACCCCGGCAACTCCGGCGGACCGCTCGCTGACCGCCACGGCCGCATCATCGGCATCAACGATCAGATCGCCACCAAGACCGGTGAGAACACGGGCGTCGGCTTTGCCATCCCGATCGACCTCGCCAAGGCCGTGGCCGACAAGCTCGTCGCCGGCGAGCCGGTGCGGTTCGCCTTCCTCGGTGTGCGCACGCAGAGCCAGGGCCAGGGCCTCATCGGCACCGGCGCGATCGTCACCTCTGTCGAGCCCGGGTCCCCCGCCGATCAAGCCGGGATCCAGGTCGGCGATCGCATCACCGCCATCGACGGCGCCGTGGTGCAGGACGAGATCCAGCTGGCGGCTCGAGTGCGGTCGCATCAACCGGGCGACTCCGTGCCCGTCACCTTCCAGCGCGGGGGCAGCGAGAAGACCGTGGACGCCACGCTCGCCACCTCGCGCTGACGCCGCTCTCCGACCCCAGGGTGCCAACCCCGCCGGCGCCCTGGGGTCGGTGTTTCGAGCCTCGCTCGGTTGCGTCGGCCAGGCGGCAGTCGCAGCGAATGAAGTGAGCCTGAGCATCAGTAGGGTCTCGCCATGAACGTAGGGACGATCGTGTTCGTCGTCACCGTGCTGCTGGTGATCACGGCCACCGCCGTGCTCGTGGCGCGCCGACCGCGGCGAGGGGTCGAGCTCGAACCACCGGCGCGGCCCCCGGCGCGGCCGACCGTCCGGGAGCCGGAGGCACCCGCGCCGCTCGACGAGGCGACGGTCACCGAGATCGAGGACGCGCTCATCGAGGTGGCGCGGCCGACCTTCCGCGACCGGCTGGCCAAGGCCCGCTCCGTGTTCGCCGGCTCGATCGGGTCCATCCTCTCCCGGTCGAAGATCGATCAAGAGACGTGGGACGACCTCGAAGAGGCGCTCATCCGCGCCGACGTGGGCGTGGGCCCGACCACCGAGCTGCTCGACGCCGTGCGGGCGCGCGTCAAGGAAGAGGGCATCACCAGCCCGGAGCAGCTGCTGGAGCGCCTCAAGGACGAGGTGAAGAGCCGGCTCGAGCCGGGCGACCGGTCGCTGCGCTTCGAGCCGGGCAGCCCGAACGTGTGGCTGTTCGTCGGCGTGAACGGCGTGGGCAAGACCACGACCATCGGCAAGGTGGGCAAGCAGCAGATCGAAGCGGGCCGCACGGTGGTGATGG
>JBEEGB010000002.1:0-9769 GCA_041166585.1 Acidimicrobiaceae bacterium | reverse complement strand
GCATCGAAGAGGCCGTGGGTTCGAATCCCATCACCTCCACCAAGTGACGATGTGTGCGGCGTCAGTCGGTCGAGAGGATCGCCCGCAGCACGTCGGTGCGGGTGACGATGCCGACGAGCCGCCCGGCGAGCACCACCGGGATCTGGGCCATGTCGTGGTCGTGCATGAGTGTCGCGACCATCTCGACGGTGTCGGACTCGAGGCAGGTGACGGGCTTGGGGGTCATCACGTCGCTGACCTTGGAACCGAGCGCCTTCGACAGCTCCTCCTCGAACCGCTTGTGCCCGATCTCGATCGAGGCGCCGAGGAACGAGAGCAGCGTCGGGAAGTGCAGCTGCGTCTCCTGCACGATCAGGTCCGTGCTCGAGAGCACGCCGAGGACCGTCCCGTCTGCGTCGGTCACGGGCGCAGCGTCGAGACCGCCGTCCACGAGGGCGCGCATCGCGTCCTCGACCGGATCGTCGGGACCGAACGTCAAGACGTCAGTGTGCATGATCTCACTGACAGGCGAGGAGCGGTTCATCACGCCCAATCTTGGTCGCTGCACGCGGACCGTGCAGGCGCGAACCTGTCTTGATGCCCCCGGTGCTGCTCCTCGACGACCCTGTGACCACGCTGGCGGACTACAAGGCTTCGGGGGGCGGCGAGGCCTTCGCGATCGCGCAGCGCTACGGGACCGACGAGACCATCAACGAGCTGGTGGCCAGCGGCTTGCGCGGTCGCGGTGGTGGTGGCTTCCCGACCGGCCAGAAGTGGGCCGGCATCCGCGACGCCGGACCCGGCCATCGCTTCGTCGTCTGCAACGCCGCCGAAGGCGAGCCCGGGACGTTCAAGGACCGCGCCTTGTTGCGCCACAACCCCTATCAGGTGCTCGAGGGGGTCGCGATCGCGGCGTCGGTCCTTGGCGCTGGCACCTGCTACATCGCCACGAAGCAGAGCTACCACCGCGAGGCCGACCGGCTGCGCGTCGCGATCGACGAGATGGCTGCTGACGGCGGGTTCGGAGACGTCACGATCGAGCTCGTGCTCGGCCCCGACGAGTACCTGTTCGGCGAGGAGAAGGCGTTGCTCGAGGTGATCGAGGGACGTGAGCCGCTCCCGCGGCTGTTGCCGCCCTACCAGCACGGGCTGTTCGCGACCGACATCCAAACCGGCTGGGAGTCCGTGGCCGGCGAGCCGGGCCGCCCCCCTGAGGCGAACCCCACCCTGGTCAACAACGTCGAGACGCTGGCCAACGTGCCGCACGTCTTGCGCAACGGGGCGGCGTGGTTCCGGTCGATCGGCACGCCGGAATCGCCGGGACCGGTCGTCGCCACCGTCGTCGGCGACGTGCAGCGCCCGTTCGTCGCCGAGGTCGATCTCGGCACGTCGCTGGCTGCCCTCATCGAGCGCGCCGGTGGCCCGCATCCCGGACGCACGCTGCAGGCGTGCTTCTCGGGTGTCGCCAACGGCGTCATCACCGCGGACCAGCTCGACGTGCCGGTGGCATACGAGACGCTGGCGGCGATAGGGAGTGGGCTCGGGTCAGCCGGGTTCGTGCTCTACGACGACACGGCATGCATGGTCGAGGTGGCTCGGGCGCTCTCCCGGTTCCTGTACGTCGAGTCCTGCGGCCAGTGCCGCAGCTGCAAGTTCGGATGCGGCGAGATCACGCGGGCGTTGGAGACGCTCAACGAGGGACGGGGTGACGAGCGCGACATCGGCATCATCGGCGCCCGCCTGCGCTCGGTCACCGACCAGGTGCGCTGCTACCTGGCGACGGAGGAGCAGGTGCTCATCTCCTCGATCCTGCAACGCTTCCCCGAGGAGTTCGCGCTGCACCTCGAGGGCCGCTGCTCGGTCGAGCCCAGGCACATCAGCGTGCCCAAGATCGTCGACCTCGATCAGGGCCGTGTCAGCTACGACGAGCGCTTCGATGCCAAGCAGCCCGACTGGACGTACCTCCCCGATCCGATGTGACCCTTGCGGTGGCCGCCGTGGTAAGAGAGCGGCGTGCCAGAGCCACGAGACCTGCGCCGGTGGGCGCCGCCCGATGCCGGCCGCCTCGTCGGGCGCGGCCATCCCGCCGGCGACTTCCTCGAGGCGTGGGCGTGGGACATCCTCGAGGAGCGGGAGGGCTTCCTCCGCCTCGGCGCGCACCTGCCCACGCACGTGATGAACCCGAGGGGGCAGCTCTTCGGCGGCTTCACGCCGACCTACGTCGACCTGGTCGCGCTGTTCACGGTGCGGGCCGGACCCGACCGCCTGACGAGGATGACGGCGGGGACGAACGGGTGGCTGGCGACCACGAACATGCGGGTCGACTACTTCGAACCGATCGTCGGGCCGACGTTCGTGATCGAGAGCCAACGCGAGAAGCGACGGGGCAGGACCCACGTCGTGCTCACGCGCTTCCTGCAGGACGACGAGCTCGCCGTCCTCGCCATCACCACCATGCGCGAGGTCGCGGTCGATCGTCCGCTCGGCGACGCCTGACGAGATGGACAGGTTCAGCGACGTCGAGTCGATCACGCGCGTGGTGCGCGTTGCGCACGTCCCCGCACTGCTCGTCGCGCTCGCGCAGGCCACGGGCGACCTGTCCTTGCTGAGTGACGACCTGCGTCCCGACGCCACCCGCGTGCAGGAGCCGCACGGAGGCATGAGCCCGGAGCAATGGGCTCGGGGACGAGAGGTGGCGGCCTCGGCGCTCGAGCAGCTCCTCGTGTCCGGCGCCGCCGCGATCGTTCACCCCGACGACGATCAGCTGTGCCGCATGATGTCGTTCCTCGCCGGCGAGCCGGTGTCGGATGAGTACGTGCAGCTGCTGCACGAGGAGCTCGGCGCGTCGGACGAAGACGTCCGCGCTCCCACCTGGCGCAAGGACGACATCGACGCCGAGCGCGACTTGCGCGTTGGCATCATTGGCGCGGGCATGTCGGGCCTCGTCGCCGCGCATCGGTTGCACCAGGCCGGTGTGCCGTTCGTGGTCCTCGAGAAGAACGCGGACGTGGGTGGGACGTGGTTCGAGAACCGCTACCCGGGGTGCCGTGTCGACGTCCCCAACCACCTGTACAGCTACTCGTTCTTCCAACGCAACGACTGGCCCGATCGCTTCAGCCCGCAGGGGGTGCTGCTCGACTACTTCCGCCGGTTCGCCGACGAGCTCGACCTCCGCGAGCACATCCGCTTCGGCGTGGACGTCGTGGCCGCCGCCTTCCTGGAAGAGACGGGCGAGTGGCACCTCACCCTGCGCACGGCAGACGGAGGCGAGGAGTCGCTTCGCGTGCACGCGGTGATCAGCGCCGTCGGTCAGCTGAACCGCCCCAAGCTCCCCGACATCGACGGCGTGTCGAGCTTCGGCGGACGGATGCTTCACTCCGCGGACTGGGACTCGACCGTCGATCTCACAGGGAAGCGCGTCGCCGTCGTCGGCACCGGTGCCAGCGGGATCCAGGCCATCCCCGTCATCGCAGAGTCGGCCGCCGAGGTGCACGTCTACCAGCGGACACCGAGCTGGTTCATGCCCGCGCCGGACTACCACGCCGCGGTCCCTGACGAGGCGCAATGGCTGCTGCGCAAGGTGCCCTTCTACACGCAGTGGTACCGGCTCTCGCTCTTCTGGAGGCTGGCTGAGGGCGCGCTCGCGGCGGCCCGCGTCGAGGACGGCTGGGAGGACGGCGGCCGCTCGGTCGGCGAGCGGAACCAGTGGTTGCGGATGCTGCTCACGCAGTACCTCGAGTCACAGTTCGCGGATGCACCGCAGCTCCTCGAGCAGGTGCTGCCCGCCTACCCGCCGCTGGCCAAACGGATGCTGCTCGACAACGGGATCTGGGCGTCCACGCTCAAGCGCGAGAACGTGGAGCTGATCACCGGTCGGATCGAGCGCATCACCGAGCACGGCATCGTCGCCGACGGCGAGCTGCGCGAGGTCGACGTCATCGTCCTCGCCACCGGGTTCGAGGCGTCGAGCTTCTTGAGCCCGATGCGCATCACCGGACGCGGCGGCGTCGATCTCCACGAGCAGTGGGACGGTGACGCCCGCGCGTACCTCGGGTTGACGATCCCGCAGTTCCCCAACCTGTTCTGTCTGTACGGGCCGAACACGAACCTCGTCGCCAACGGCAGCATCATCTTCTTCTCCGAGTGCGAGGTGCAGTACGTCCTCGGTTGCCTGCGCCTGCTGCTCGAGCGGGGCGCGGCGGCGCTCGACTGTCGAGCCGGCGTGTACGACGCGTACAACGAGTGGATCGACGATGGCAACGCGCGCATGGCGTGGGGCGCGGCCACGGTGAACAGCTGGTACCGCAACGCGAACGGCCGGATCACCCAGAACTGGCCGTTCACGCTGCTCGAGTTCTGGCGTCGCACCCGACGGCCCGACGAGGACGACTACGAGCTGCTTCAGTTGGTGGCGACGTAGCCGCGACGGATGCCGAGCTTGGCCAGGTTGTTGGTCGACGGGTAGCTGACGCCAGCGGGTCCGGCCCCGAAGACCTGCAGCATGTTGAGCATGGACTTGCGGATCTGGCAGTCGATGCCGACGATCTTGTCGTCCGGGCACGGCTCGCCGAGGTGCGACTCCCATCGGAACGTGCCGGTCGCGAGCACGCCGGCTCCGCTCGGTGCCGTGTAGTAGCTCATGTCGGCGAAGCTCTTGAGCTTGCCGCAACGAACCGGCGAGTGGGCGACGACCTCGATCGTGTCCGGTGTCGGCACCTCGGGCGTCACTCGGTCGTACTCGTTGCCGACGACGTGAGGGAGCTTGTCCCCCTTCTTGAACCCGGTGCCCGCGAACATCCACGCGCCGGGCTCGGTGATGACCATGTCGGCGTCGACGGGGTTGCACTCGTAGTAGTTGCCGATCATCGAGCTCTCAGGACGAGCCTTCGGCGCCTCGCGCCACGAAGTGGTGACGCGCTCGTCGTCCTTGCCGTAGAGCGGGTCGTCCTTGGCGACGCGGTAGTTCACCTCTTGGCGGAAGTCGCCCAGCGGCGAGGGCTCGAGCCGGATGCGGCGGTAGGCGGCGTTGGCGCCCATGAACAGCAGGTTGACGCCGTGGTCGCGCGCGGCCTCGACGCCGTCGCGCATCTCCTTCGTCCAGTACTCGTCATGGGTCGGCGCGATGTAGGCGCGGTGGTTCAGCAGGAGCTCGGGGTGGGCGTGGACGTCCACGTCGGTCGTGTAGGAGACATCGAGCCCGCTCGCCTCCACCATGGCCACGAGCAGGTCCTCGCGGCCGAAGTACTCGCCGGTGCCGTTGCCGTCGTACGGGCGGTCGAAGCTGACCACCCGTGCTCGCTTCCTCGCATCGAGCCCGGGCTCACCGGAGTAGAGGTTCGCGCCACCCCAGCCGTTGTAGGCCTGCCACGTCGTGACGCCGCTGCCGATCAGCAAGGCGGCGTGGCTGCTGTCGTCCCGCACCGTGATCGGCACCATCGATTGGCCACCGTCGTCCCCCACGAGCTTGAAGACGTACATCCCCGGCACGAAGTCGTTGGTCAGCGTGATGTCCATCGACTTGGTCCACGGCGCCGAGCGCATGCCGGTCTTGGCGTCGATGACCGCGGCGGGCTGCTCCGCGCCGGGCTGTGGCTCAGAGCGCCAGATCACGCGACCACCCGTGCCGCCGTACCAGCCCATGCGCACGGCGGTGACGGTGAAGCTCTTGGCCTTCGTGGACACGAACAACCCGACCGCGTCGCCGCGCTGCGCGCTCACCTGGTCCGTGAACCCGCGGATCTTGCTCCACACCTTCGGGTCGTCGGGCACCGGCCACGTGACGTCCCCAGGCTTCAGGTTCTCCTCCGCGATCGTTGGCGACCGGGTGGGGGTGGCCGGGATGTCGACCGACGCGCCCGGCGATGTCGGATCGACGGCGGGGTCGTTCGCCGTCTCGCGTGTGGCGGCGACGCTGAGCGCGGCGACCACCGCGACGGCCCCCAACCCCGCGAACGCTCGTCGCCTGAACCGTGCTCGTCTCGCCTCGCGCCGCGACCCGCGCGTGGTCGCAGGCCCATCGGACACGCGGCGAGTATGGCAAATCACTGATGCCGAGTCCGGTATCCTCACGCCGTCGGCGGGGATGCCGATGGTGGACCTGACGTCCCGATCGGGCACGTTCTACCCTTTGAAAGGAACTTCTTCTATGCGACGGATCCTCGCGGCCTCTTTTGCCGCCCTGAGCCTCTCGCTCGTCATGGGCGCCTGCTCGTCGGACAGCAAGAAGGTTGCCGACCTCGTCCAGAGCGACGTGAAGAAGGAGACGAGCGTCCAGGACGTGAAGGTGACCTGCCCGAGCAACCTCGAGGCCAAGAAGGGCAACAAGGGCGTGTGCTCGGCCACCGGCGACTTCACCGCCTTCCTGACCACGAAGGGCTACGACCTCACCGGCAAGCAGGCCACCGAGATCAAGTACAACGTCGAGTTCACGGATGACACGACGGTCTCGATCGCACCCGACAACGCCGATCTCCAGACGCGCTACGGCGGCGGAACATCGTCGAGCACTGCGGACAGCACGTCCTCGGTCGACACCTCCTCCTCTTCCTCGACCTCTCCCTGAGCTGAGCCGCGAGCCCGTCGTGCGACGACGGGATACGGTGCCGCGGTGAGGGTGCCACCTGCCCCGGTGTGCTTCGACGTGGCCGATGAGCGGGCGGTCGCCCACTTCGCGAGCGCGGGTTGGGTCCTGCTGCGCACGTTCGAGGGCGACGCGCTCGATCAGCTCCGGCGCTGGGTCGACGAGGTCGCGGCGTGGCCTGATGACGCGGGGCCGTGGCTCCACTACCGGGAGCTCACCGACGAGGGCCCGAAGCTCTGCCGGACCGAGAACTTCGTCCCCTTCCACGACGGCCTCCGCTCGCTGCTCTGCGACGGGGGCCTCGTGCGCGCTGCATCGGCGCTGCTCGGCCAGCCCGCGGTGCTGTACAAGGAGAAGATCAACTACAAGCTGGCGGGTGGGGCGGGCTTCGCTCCCCATCAAGACGCCCCGGCGTACCGCTTCGTCGAGACCCACGTCTCGTGCATGGTTGCCGTCGACGACGCCACGGTCGACAACGGCTGCCTCGAGGTCGTGTCCGGCAGGCACCATGAGCTGTTGGCGACCGACGACGTCGGGTGCGTCCGAGCCGGCGTGGCCGCCGAGCTGACGTGGGACCCGGTCGAGGTGCGAGCGGGCCAGACGCTGTGGTTCCACTCCCACACGCCGCACCGCAGCGGACCGAACCGGTCGACGACGCCGCGCCGCGCGCTCTATCCGACCTACAACGCCGCGGCCGAGGGCGACTTGCGGGCCGACTACTACCGCCAGAAGCAGGTCGAGCTCAGCGCTGCCGGCGACGGCGGAGACGGTGTGGCCGTGTCGCTCATCGGTGACTTCCAAGGGCGGGCGGTGACGTGAGCGGTCCTTCGGTGGCCGACGTGTTCGCCCTCTACGAGCGATGGGGCCCCGACCACTACGACGAGGACCTGAGCCAGCTCGCCCACGCGCTCCAGACCGCTGCGCTCGCGACGCGGGCGTCGGCGCCCGATGCCCTGGTGGCCGCAGCGCTGCTGCACGACGTGGGCCACCTGCTGCACCTCGAAGCCGGCAGCGGGGACCCCGGCGCCGACCTGCACCACGAGGCGACCGGTGCGAGCTACCTCGCCGCCACCTTCCCCCCGACGGTCACGGCACCGATCGCGCTGCACGTGCGGGCCAAGCGCTACCGCTGTGCCGTCGACCCGGCGTACCGCGATGCGCTCTCGGCCGGGTCGAAGCGCAGCCTCGAGCTGCAGGGCGGTCCCTTGTCCGCCTCCGAGATCGCGGCGTTCGAGGCTCACCCGGGCTTCGATGACGCAGTCGCAGTGCGTGAGTGGGATGACCTCGGCAAGGTCGACGGGCTCGTCGTGGCGCCCCTCGACCACTACCGCAGCCTTCTCGAGCGCTCGTCCAGGTGGTCGGGAAAGCGCGACCGGCTGGGGGGCCGACGGTGATGGCCGCGGGCACGCAGTCGGTACCCTGACCCAGTGGGGTACCCGACGCATTGACAGCACGCGATCCACGGCAGCGCCCCACACCTGAACCCGCGCCTCCGGAGGTCGGCGGCTGGATCCGCCGGCTGCTGCCGTTCCTCCTTGCCCACAAGCGCAGCGTGGTCACCGCGTTCGGCGTGTCGGTCTTGGGGATGGCGGTCGCCGCGCTCACACCGATCGCCGAGAAGATCATCGTCGACGACGTCATCATCGGTCACCGGCGGCCGCTGGCGCCGTGGCTGGCGTTGCTGATCGGCGCGGGCGTGTTCGGCTTCTTCGCCGCGTACATCCGCCGGTTCGTCGGTGGACGCGTCGCCCTCGACGTCCAGTTCGACCTGCGCAACGCGGTGTACGAGCGCCTGCAGCGCCTCGATTTCGCCAGCCACGACCAGCTCCAGACGGGCCAGCTCGTGTCGCGCGCGTCGAGCGACATCGCGCTCCTGCAAGGGCTCCTCTCGTTCCTGCCGATCATGCTCGGCAACGTCGTGCTCCTCGTCGTGTCGATCGCGGTGATGCTCGTGTTGTCGCCCGCGCTCACGCTCGTCGCGCTCGTGGCCATCCCGCTGCTGCTCCTCGTGGCCCTTCGCCTGCGCTCCACCATCTTCCCCGCGAGCTGGGACGCCCAGCAGCGCGCCGGTGAGGTGGCCGGCGTCGTCGACGAGGCGGTCACCGGCGTTCGGGTGGTCAAGGGCTTCGGGCAGGAGGACCGCGAGCTCAGGCATCTGGCCGACTCCGGGCGCGACCTGTTCCAGGCCCGGACCCGGCTGATCCGCCTGCAAGCCAAGTTCACCCCGACGCTCCAGGCCATCCCGGTGCTCGCCCAAGTGGGCGTCCTCGCCTTCGGCGGGTGGCTGGCGATGAACGGCAACATCACGCTCGGGACCTTCCTCGCCTTCTCGTCGTACCTGGTGCAGATGGTGGCGCCGGTGCGGATGTTCGCCGTGCTCATGGCGGTCGGCCAGCAGGCACGGGCCGGCGGCGAGCGCATCCTCGACCTGCTCGACGCCAACCCCAAGGTGCTCGAGCGCGACGGCGCGCAGGTGCTCGACGACGTCGATGGTGATGTGCACTTCGAGGACGTGCAGTTCGGCTACACCAAGAGCGAGCGGGTGCTCGACGGCTTCGAGCTGCGCGTGCGCCCCGGCGAGACGGTGGCGCTGGTGGGCGCCAGCGGATCAGGCAAGTCGACGGTCGCGCTGCTCGTGTCGCGCTTCTACGACGTGTCCGGCGGACGCGTGACGATCGACGGCATCGACGTGCGCGACGTGACGTTCGAGTCGCTGCGCAGCCGTGTCGGCGTCGTGTTCGAAGAGAGCTTCCTGTTCTCCGACTCGGTCCGGTCGAACATCGCGTACGGGCGACCCGACGCGTCCGACGCCGAGGTCGAGGCTGCGGCGCGCGCAGCCGAGGCCCACGACTTCATCGCCGCGCTGCCGGATGGCTACGACACGGTCGTCGGCGAGCGCGGGCTCACGCTGTCCGGGGGACAGCGGCAGCGTGTGGCGCTCGCTCGGGCCATCATCACCGACCCGCGCGTGCTGATCCTCGACGACGCGACCTCCTCGGTCGACGCCGAGACCGAGGAGGACATCCACGACACGCTCCGGTCGCTGATGCGGGGGAGGACGACGATCCTGGTGGCCCACCGGCGCTCCACGTTGCGCCTCGCCAACCGCATCGTCGTCGTCGATCACGGCCGGGTGGCCGACGAGGGCAGCCACGACGAGCTGCTGGCCCGATCGGCGCTGTACCGAGCGCTGCTCGCCGGCCCCGGTGA
>JBEEGB010000001.1:0-2883 GCA_041166585.1 Acidimicrobiaceae bacterium | reverse complement strand
GCCCCATGAGATGCGCGAGATCGTGGGCGCAGCGGTGCTGCCCGACCTCCGGCAGCGCTCGGGTGAGACGTCCGCCATCGTGAGCCGCGTGTTGCGGACCTGGGGCGAGAGCGAGTCCGGTCTGGCGGAGCGGCTCGATGCGCGCATCCGGTTCCTCGACACGACCGGCAACCCGACGCTGGCGTTCCTCGCCAGCGGCATCGAGGGGCTGAAGATCCGCCTCTCGGCGAAGGCTCCCGACGTGGAGACGGCACTCGCCCTGCTGGCCGAGGAGGAGGCCGAGCTGCGCGCGCTGCTGGGTGAGCTCGTCTTCGGTGTGGACGACGAGACGATGGAGCACGCGGTGGGTGTGCTGCTGAGCGCTCACGGCCTGACCCTCGGGCTCGCCGAGTCGGTCACGGGTGGGCTGATGGGTGCCCGCCTCACCGACGTGGCCGGCGCCAGCGGGTTCTTCAGAGGTTCGATCGTGTCGTACGACTCCGATGTGAAGTTCGACCTGCTCGGGGTGCCGAGGGGCCCCGTCGTCAGCGCGCCGGCGGCGCAGGCGATGGCCTCAGGGGCGCGCCGCGTGCTCGGGTCCGAGGTCGGGTTGTCCGTGACCGGCGTCGCCGGGCCCGCGGAGCAGGACGGTCAACCGGTCGGCACGGTGTTCATCGGGATCGCCCTCGACGACGTCGTCGAGTCGGTCGAGCTGCGGCTCCCCGGTGATCGACGTCGGGTCCGGGACTTCTCGGCGATCTCCGCGCTGAACCTGCTGCGCCAGCGGCTGCTCGCCCGCGGTCAGTGAGGAGGGGCGGTCAGGCCGCTCGCTCGCCCGCTTCCTCGTCGTCGGCGACGGCGACGAGCGGGGCGACCCCGTCGGCTTCGCGGTGGAGACGATCGAGGATCCGCTCCCAGCGGAGCTGGCCGGCGAGCCACTCCAACGCCTCGGTCGCGGCTGGATCGTCACGGGTGAACGTGAAGTTCGCGGTCTGCGCCATGGCGTGAGTGAAGCAGGTTCTGCTCGCGCTTGCTAGCAGTTGTGACTGAGTTCACATGCAGTCCAAGAGATGCTTGAACGAACAGGCGTTCGGAACTACGCTCCTGTCATTCAACGACGCCCGATCGCCAACCGCCCGTTCACTGTCACACCCTCTGGGGAGGATGGCGTCGACTCACTCGCTGCGTCTCGCAGCCGTTCCAACAACCGCACCGCCCGGGGGGCGGAAGACCTGACGAAAGGACCCACGGTGGATCGAGACAAGGCACTCGAGATGGCGTTGGCCAACATCGAGAAGCAGTACGGCAAGGGCTCCGTCATGAAGATGGGCGACAAGGCTTCGATGGCCATCGAGACGGTCCCCACCGGGGCCCTCGCCCTCGACCTCGCCCTCGGCATCGGCGGCCTGCCGCGGGGCCGGGTGGTCGAGATCTACGGCCCTGAGTCCTCGGGCAAGTCCACGCTCGCCATGCACGTGGTCTCCGAGGCGCAGCGCAACGGCGGCATCTGCGCCTACATCGACGCCGAGCACGCGATGGACCCCATCTACGCCCGGGCCATCGGCGTCGACGTCGACGAGCTGCTGATCTCCCAGCCCGACACGGGCGAGCAGGCGCTCGAGATCGCCGACATGCTGGTGCGGTCGGGTGCGCTCGACGTGGTCGTCATCGACTCGGTGGCGGCGCTCACGCCCCGGGCCGAGATCGAAGGCGAGATGGGCGACACCCACGTCGGCCTCCAGGCCCGGCTCATGTCGCAGGCCCTGCGCAAGCTCACGGCCAACCTCAACCGGTCGAACACGATCTGCATCTTCATCAACCAGCTGCGGGAGAAGATCGGCGTGATGTTCGGCTCACCCGAGACCACTCCCGGTGGTCGTGCGCTGAAGTTCTACTCGTCGGTGCGCCTCGACATCCGGCGCATCGAATCGATCAAGGACGGCGCCGAGGTGGTCGGCAACCGCACCCGGGTGAAGGTCGTGAAGAACAAGTGTGCGCCGCCGTTCCGCCAGGCGGAGTTCGACATCATGTACGGCAAGGGGATCAGCCGCGAGGGCTCGCTCCTCGACATCGGCGTCGAGCTCGGCTTCGTCAACAAGTCCGGCGCGTGGTTCACCTACGAGGGCGAGCAGCTCGGCCAAGGTCGTGAGAACGCCAAGGCGTTCCTCATCGAGAACCCCGAGCTGCTGGTCGAGATCCATGAGAAGATCCTCAAGCAGGTCGGCATCGGCGCCGTCGAGGACGCCGGCGACGCGCAAGAGGGCGACCTCGACCCGCTCGACGAACCGATCTCGTTGAGCGACTGAGGCTCACTGGGTCGAAATCGGAAGATCCGGAAGCTTCGCCCGGAAGGAGCCGGAGCGGACGACGTCGAATCCTGCATTGAACCCGATGTACTCGGGCCCCAGGGGGGTCTCATGGAAACACTGAAGGTGTCCACGCGATCGAATCCGAATTCGGTCGCGGGCGCGATGGCGGGCGCGGTGCGCCAGGCTGGGGCGGTGGAGGTGCAGGTCGTGGGGGCCGGCGCGCTGAACCAGGCGATCAAGGCGGTGGCCATCGCGCGTGGTTACGTGGCCTCATCGGGTGTCGATCTCGTGTGCATCCCGACGTTCGCCGACATCCTGATCGACGGCGAGCGCAGGACGGCGATCCGGCTCAGCGTCCAGGACCGCTCGTTCTCGGCCGCGCCTGCCTCGGCGGCCGAGGACGAACCGGTCGCGACGCTGGCCTCGTTCTCGCCGGTGACGAACGGTCACGTCACCAACTAGGGCCCGGCTGTCGAGGGGCGCGGTTTCCGTCGCTCGAGGCGAGACCCCGTAGCCTGACCCGGTGACCGAGCGGTACCTCATCCGAACGTACGGGTGCCAGATGAACGAGCACGACTCGGCGCGCCTCGCCGGG